>JAIXKT010000054.1 GCA_026932145.1 Bacteroidia bacterium | reverse complement strand
AACTATAACTTGCACCCGCTACCGTAGTAGCCGTCATATTCAACGTACTGCCCGCACATACAGGACTGTTACTGCCTGCCGTAGGACTTGCAGGAATAGCATTAACAACAACGGTAGTCGTACCCACCAAACTCGTACAGCCGGAGGCTACTGTAAAGATGGAGTATATTCCTGCATTTGCAGACGTAGCCCCAGCAATTGAAACTGTATTTGAAGCAGCGGTAAATCCATTTGGGCCTGTCCATGAATAGGTTGTTCCAGAGACAAATGGCACTGATAAAGAGATTGTTCCCCCTTGGCAAACCGGAGAGTTGCTGGTAATGCTGGGTGCTGAAGGAGCACTGGAAATAACTACATTGGTAGATGCTACTAAAGATGTACAACTTCCAACAATCGCTATGCAAGTATAATTACCAGCCATTGCTAACGTTACACTTGGGCGCACCGGATTTTGGTTTGTAGAGGTATAACCAGATGGGCCTGTCCAACTGTATGTAGCTCCGGCAATCGTTGATGCGGTTAGAGTTAAGGTTTGTCCGGGGCACAAAGGACCGTTATTAGCTATGGTAGGAGTTGTAGGAGAAGGAGTTACGGTAATTTTGATAGAATCAGTATTAGAGCAACCTGCCGCATCTGAAACTGTTACAAAATATGTAGTAGTGGACGTGGGGGTAGCCACCGGATTTAAAATATTAGTAGCAGAAAGTCCCGCAGCTGGTGCCCAAGTAGTAGTAGAAATGCTATTGGTGATAGTATTGTTAAATGTAATACTCCAACCTAATAAGGTACCTTGGTCAACACCTACATCATCTCCAACTTCTAACAGCCAAGTACCATTTGCAGTGCAACCATTAAGGCCCCCAAATGTGTTTCCCCCTTCAGTCATAAAAGTTCCGGTAAAAGGGGCTGCTGCTATTGAAATGTCGTTTGTGGCTGTTGGAGATAAACATGTTCCTGTAAAATTATCACCAGATCCCCCAATATCATCAAACAACTTAATTCTTTGCCCAGATGGGCAAATCAAAAATACATCTAAATCATCATCCCATGCGTGTAAAATATCTAAACATACAGATACAATAGAGCTGGAATTAATGATAGTATTATTAATTCCCGAAACGGTTATGGGAGATAATAAAACATTGCCGGTATTAGCTCCACCGTCAGGGATAATCATCGGGGTGTTGTTTACAAAAGTAGGTTGAGAAACTACTGTACTACTGGATGGCGTTGCAGTTGCGTTAATCTGAACACTTTTGCCTGAACATATTGTTGTATTTCCGGGAGAGATCGTTATATTTGGGCCATTCGTAACTGTAACGGTTTTGGTAGCAGGCCTTGCAGGGCATCCTCCGGAGGTAGAGAATGCATTCAATACAGCGGTATAAGTACCGGGGCCAGGATAAGTATGAGTAATACTAGGAGAACTACCACTTGCTGAGGTTCCGTCTCCAAATGACCAGACGTAGTTATATGAGCCTGACATTAAACTGGTAAATTGGGTTTGAGTTCCCGCACATACAGTAGTTGTATTAAAGCTACATAACGGTGTTGCAAAAGTTGCCGTTCCAGACCAGTCTAATTGAAAACCATAAGTAGAACTTGCCGTAAACCTATCTATAATGATTGCATACGTTTGGCCGGCTGTAACATTAATCACTGGATCACATGCTAATCCATTAGTACACCCCAAACCGGTTACGCCAAGAGTTCCGGAATAGTTACAAATCAACTCAGTTCCAGGGCAGCCATTAGTAACGTTATACACCGCAAAGTCATAATCTATCATAGAGCCACTATTTGGGGTAACTGTAAATCCTAAGGTTCCACTTGCTCCAATCGTAAAGGTGTACCAATTAGAGGCGCGTTCTCCGGCACCAATTGTAAAACAAGATGGTCTTTCCTGAATAGCACCAACATTCATTGGCCCATTCGGAACATTAATAGAACTTTTGGTGCAGGCAAAAGTAGAGCCGACACAATCTTGGTTAGGTGCCGGTGGGCCCGGCGGAGTTACGTTTTCTACGCATATACCAAAAGTACCCGTTTGAGCGCCATTGCCATCTACTCGAATATAGTAATAATTATTTGTATTTAATCCATTTATTATCAAAATATTCGTTAAAATTGTGGGCGGTGCTGCGTCTTCTTGGCACGCTACCAAAGTTAAGGATGCGCAAGTTCCACTATAAACAGCTATTTGGGTATTGGCCAAAGTGCCTCCGCTAAAGTTCGTTGAGATAGATACCGAAGAGCTATCCGGCTTAAATTTAAACCAAACGGTATTATTGGCAAAAAGCGGTACCCAGCAGGGGGGAGCAGCCGGCTCTCCAGTAATGGTGGCTCCAACGTTGGTGTATAAAACGGAAGAGCAAGACCCTGTTGTGGTCGTTAGCGTAATAGCGTTGGTACAGAGGTCATTTGAAGGCTGAGCTATTGAAGCTAAAAAACTTATTGAAAATCCTATCCAGACAAGTAGTTTTTTGAAGTTCATATTATTCTGGTTTTGTAGGTGGAGTAACTTCGTTTCTTTCTGAATAATATTTAGTATAGTTAATCTCGGGATGTTCCGGCTTATCTTGAATAACATTAAACACTTCCCCTGCTTTAGCTTTTTCAGCTTGTAAGATAACCGGATTAGCCGGCCTGTCTTCCATCCTTTCAGCATTTACCGGCGCGTATGGGTTATTATTTGTGCCTACAAAAGTTTCAGGTGATTTTCTTTCCTGATTAAGAGCATCTTGGGCGTAAGAATTAATTGTAAAAATAAATACTAATAAGAACCCGGTGAGCAAAAATTTCATAAATACCATATTGAAATTATCAATCGGCAAAATTACAGGATTTATATCCACAACAAGCAAGTAGGGTTATTTAAGTAAAAAAATTTAAGTGAATGGTTATTTTTTTACCTAACCGGCTTCAAAATACAAACTTCACAGCCTTCTAAAAATCGTACCCGATGGTAAGCCCAACTCTGGGAGACAATAATGTATTGTCTTCTATTCCCCAGGCTACGTCAGCACGAAAAGAATATCCCAATATCAAAGCTCGCAGCCCTGTACCAAAACTTTGCAAAAATGGACTTTTTAGGGATTGAACGGACACTGTTAAGGGGGGGCGAACAACGTATTCTACGTCTATTGGGTTTCGTTGCGAAAAAGGATTCCCCGTTTTCCAAGCCGTACCAACATCATAGAAAGTAATCCACTGTAAATTGTATGGGAACTTATGGGGCAATCGGTGCAAAGAATTGCCAATCAAGGGAAGTCTTAGCTCAACATTTGCCAATAAATATTGTTTACCGTTACGAGCGTTAAATGGAAGCCCTCTAATTGGGGTAATTGCTTGGCTATAATAAAATTCCGGCACATCTTGGTCTATCGGAATATTACCTTCGTTTTGAAATTCACGATTTATCCAATTATCCCAGCCGCCTATGAAATATCGTTGTGGTTTCATGCCCATACTCACTCCGGCACTCATCCGCAAGGCTAACGTAAAAACCCTCAATAATGGGCGATAGTGGCGAATATCACCGGTAAGCGTAGTAAAATAGATAGATTTGTAGCTGGTGTTAAATTGTGTAACAGCTTCTACGTTAGCCTGTGTACCAGATAGTTGGAATTGTTTATTCCGAACGGTATTATCATGTTGAAATTTTAGTCTGGCACCGTATAACGTTGCTTTTCCATCTAATTGGCGGCTATCTTTAAGCCGTAAGTCTAATCTGTTAAAAAAAGTTGTTTCTAATGATAACCCAACCGATTCATAGGGACCTAAGATACGGTTTAGACCTGCCCAACCGCGTATTGCGTTGTAGCGTAGTGGTGCCGGGTTTTTAAAGAAACGGCTCATCTTGTCTGCTCCAAGTTGCCACGCCCAAAGTGATGAAAACCACGAGCCAGATACCGCCATATCGCTTGAACGAAAATCTATGTACGGCGTAAAAGACCCCTTAACCTCATAGCGCAACAACGGATCACGAATCTCCACAAAATTAGGCGACCTAAACTTAAAAAATGGATCCATTTCAAAAGTAGTACCTACAATAAACTTACTGGGATATGCTTGATAACGCTTAGGCGAAGCTATCTGAACAAAATTGGGATCAAATAAAGACTTTACTTTGGGCCCCTGTGGCTGATTTCTTTTCTTCTTCTTATTTATCGTGTATGTCCGTCTATCTTTACGGGTGGTGTCATTATCTTCCTCGTCAAAAACATAATATCGAGTATTAATTTTACGTACTGTATCTTGTATTTCTGGAGACGGTTGGGCGGCTATCATTGAATCTCGAACGGTTTCCAAAGAATCTTCTCGCTGTTTTAATACCAACGCATCTGCCTCTGACATTCTTTGTAGGGCAAATTTAGTAGGCTGAATCATCTGTACTCCTTTCGTAGAAAAGCTATCTTTTTGAAAAACAGACCATTTACCATCTGTAAAATTGGTAATTGCTATACGATTTGTGGTAGCAGAATACGATGCGCCAAAGAGCCCCTCTCGAATATTGGTAATAAAATTCCATGTTTTATCATTCAAGTTATATCGAATCAGTTGGTATAAGCCACTCGCATCTGAGCGTATTAACAAATCAGTTGCGGAAAGCATAGCTACCGGATATTCATTACTTAATGCTGCTGCCACAATGCAATCTATCTGAACTTCATTGTTATTTTTAAAACTTAGTTTAAAAATATCTGCATCTGCCCGAATTTGTTTCAGTGAAAAAGTATCTAAACTGCCTCGATTAGAGGCAAAAAAAACAGACTTACCATCTTGCGAAAATACTGGATTTGACTCCCAAAATAAATCCTTCGTTAACGGAACAACGGTTTCTGATTGCCAATTTAGGCGAAATAAATCTACTTGGCCATCTATGGAGGCAGTTATCACCAATGAACTTTTATCCGGAGAAACGGCAATATGGTTAATCCAATCTAACTGTTTCTTCAGAAAACTTCGATAGATTTCGTGCGTTGATGGCTGATAATAAAATACTTCCCATGAATTTCTGGTGGGTAAAGTGCCGATAATCGTTTTCCCGTCAGGAGACCACGTTAATGGAAAAGAAACTTTATCCTGAATAATCTTAGTTACGGGATTAAAGGTTGTAATAGCAGTCGGATTCCATTTATCATCTTCGCGGGAAGTCGTCCATAAACGGATTCTGCCTTTTGATTCTAACAGTGCAGCGATGGTGTTTCCGTCAGGGGAAAGGTTGCTAACTATTAAGCGACTATTTTTAGGAAGTGTATTTGTAGGTTTAAATTGCTGTAAAACAGGTTGTTCTGTATTATTTTGGCTATATTCATGGGTCAAGTAAGTTTCCCAGCGTTGGGTAAATTCGGCCATATTCAGCCCTAACACAGTCATAATTCCGGCTTCAACAGACCGAGCGACCATCGTCATATAGATAATATCTGGAGTCTTCGATACACCATATTGTTTTTCAATATATCGCCATAAAGATTTTCGGACGGTTTCTGCGGCAGGGGCATTGGGCTTTTGGAAGCAAATTCGAGTAGCGTTTTCTACGTTTATTCCACGAATAATCATTTCATCGGTGGATGTCCAACCTGCTCCAAGGTAAGCACTTAGACCTTCTAAGTACCAATCTGGTAAATAAAAAGTTAAATCATTGTGCAGGATATTTTGAACTAAGCCGCCGCTCATCAGTTGTTTTATATAAACGCGGATAATTTGTGTTTTTAGATTTGCATATAGTTGATTTTGTTGGTCATTAAAGCAAACGAAAGCGGTGGATTGTGGGGGGAGTGTAACGCCATTGTATTTGGGTGGATCTAATAAAGCGGCAGAAGTTCCCTGAAAGTAATCAAGGGTAGTGTTAAACAAAAAAACGCGCATTCGATTTTCCGGCAAAAAATCTAACCTTGTACTAAGTTCATAATAAGCTTGTTCACAAAGTCTTGCTATCTTATCACCAAAGGTTCGCGATCTACCATAATAATGAAGGTCAAAATGTGATGTAGTATAATATATCCAATCAAATGGTTTTTGGGGATGAACCGGATTACGCGCAGGTATCCAATGCTGGGAGTATCCATTCCCAAAAAGCATCCAAATACTTAAAATCAGCCCCAGTGTTCGCATAGATTTTGGCAAATTACAGGAATTTATGATGTGATAATTTGGTTAAACGTTTTAGCGCAGTTTTTCAAAATCTTATTAGCCGTAATTCCTTCTTGCCCAACAAATTGTACTAAATAATCTCCTGTTTTGGCATGTAGATATACACCTAAGCAAGTAGCTGTTGCGGGGGAGTATCCTTGTGCCAAGAATCCGGCTATCATACCTGCCAATACATCTCCGGAGCCTGCCGTAGCCATGCCGGGGTTTCCTGAAGAGTTAATCCAGGCTTGCCCGTCTGGGGTAGCTATAATTGTGCCGGCACCTTTTAGCACCACAATCACATTACGTTCTTTGGCAAAAGCACGGGCAGTTTCTAAGCGATTTTCTTGAATTTGGCGGGCTGTCTTTTTAGCCAATCGAGACATCTCGCCAGGGTGCGGGGTTACAATAGTCTCATTAGGGACAAACTCCCAGTATTCAGGAAATTCAGCTAAAATATTGAGCGCATCCGCATCCAAAATAAGTGGAACTTTGATCTTGGGTAATACTGTTTTTAAAAATTCACAAGTATCGGGTGTAACGCTCATACCGGGGCCTATCACTACGCAGGATTTTTCTGCAAGGTACTCCGAAATAACTTCCCCTGCCGTTTCATTAAGGCAAACAGTAGTAGGTCCGCCATAAGCAATAGACATATTCTCTAAGGTATTTCGATGAAAAGAGCAACTGCAACTTGCCGGAATGAATGCAGAGGCTAAGCCCGCCCCTACTTCTAAAGCGGCACTGGTACACAATGCTATAGAGCCGGCCATACCTTTGGAACCACCTACTAATAAGGCGTGCCCATAAGTTCCTTTATGGGTATCATTGGGGCGCGTTTTGCGCCAAGTTTTCACAATAGAATCCGTCAGTAAATAGGTCTGTATCCCTTGTTGAGCAATTAATTCAGGATAAATCTGGATGTCAATCACGATAATTTCGCCGCAATAATCACTTGCAGGAGTTACATAATGGCAAATTTTGGGTAACTGAAACGTAACTGTATAAGTAGCATGTAGCGGGCGTGTGGTTACAAAACCGGTATCCGCAGACAAGCCGCTTGGCAAATCTATGGCTATTACCGGATGTGCATAACCTCTTAAAATATCAATAATATCAGCTATATTTCCGGTAACTGCTCCAACGGTAGCTGTTCCTAATAAAGCATCAATAATTATGGTATCATCATGTAAAAAATACAAATTATCCCTGATTTCTTTAGGGTTGTATTGAATAAATGATATTGGTAGTTTGCTGGAAATTCGATAGTTAATGAGTGCATCTCCCTGAAATTCATCTGGTGATTCTGCCAGAAGCACGAATATTTTTTTTCCCAAAAAATGCAAATATCTTGCGATTACCAAGCCGTCTCCTCCGTTATTTCCTTTTCCAGTTGCGATTAGGAACTGGCGTGTGTTGGAAAATTTTTCAATAATTGCTGCTGCTGCTTGCCGGCCAGCGTGTTCCATGAGCAAAATACCGGGATAATGATACTTTGACATCATGAGTTCATCGCAGGTGCGTATTTGTTTAGCATTCGCAATAAGCATAGCTTTATTGAATTGAATTATGACTATTTAATTTGCGAGGGGTTCAATATTTCTAAACCCATACAGTTGATTACGGAGTTTGGGTTCAAATCCGGCTTCGCGGATGCATTTTTGTATTTCTTGGGCATTAAAGCGGTAGGGAGCGCCGGCTGCTGAAACCACATTTTCTTCTATCATAATAGAGCCGAAGTCATTAGCACCGGCATATAGGCACAGTTGAGCTATTTTAGGCCCTACTGTTAGCCATGAAGCCTGAATATTGAGGATATTTGGGAGCATAATCCTACATAGAGCTACCATCCGGATGTATTCAGCGGCGGTTGTGTTGTTGCGGATTCCCTTTACACGGTTTAGCAATGTGCCGTCATCTTGGTATGGCCATGGGATAAACGCTAAGAAACCGTATGCGTCTTGGGGTTTATCTTGCTGAACTTCCCGAATTCGGACTAAATGTTCAAAGCGTTCTTCTATGGTTTCAACGTGCCCAAACATCATGGTTGCGCTGGTAGTGATTCGCAGTTGGTGTGCTGCTCTCATTACGTCAAGCCATTCTTCACCAGAGCATTTTCCATTTGAAACGAGCCTGCGTACACGGTTATTTAGGATTTCTGCTCCTGCTCCGGGCAAAGAGTCTAAACCTGCTTCGTGGAGTATCCGTAAAGTTTCTTCAAATGTAGTGCCGCTAAGTTTGCTGATATGAACGATTTCCGGCGGCCCTAAGGCATGAAGCCGTAGGGTAGGAAACCAAGACTTCAACTTACGAAATAGGGACGCATAATATTCTATACCTAATTCTGGATGATGCCCCCCTTGGAGTAGCAACTGGTCTCCCCCTAAAGCTAAAGTTTGTTCTATTTTTTTCTTATATGTTTCATCATCAGTGATATAGGAATCCGGATGCCCCGGTACTCTAAAGAAATTGCAAAACTTACAGTTTGCTACACATACATTGGTTGTGTTAACGTTTCGGTCTATCTGCCAAGTTACGATACCGTTTGTATTCTTTTTATGGAGTTTTCGTAGCGTATCTGCTACCCACATCAAGTTTTCTGTTGGTGCGTGGTGGTACAGATAAACCCCTTCTTCTTGTGAGAGATGCTCAAGTGCCAACGATTTACGCAACAGTTCCTGTATATTCATAGCTAACTTAACGGTAAAGTTAAATAATCTTTTGTTTGGGTATTAAGGTTATATT
This sequence comes from Bacteroidia bacterium, assembly GCA_026932145.1. NCBI lineage: Bacteria > Pseudomonadati > Bacteroidota > Bacteroidia > Bacteroidia bacterium. The sequence goes on along the minus strand of JAIXKT010000054.1, from coordinate 199,304 downwards.
AAGTTAAATAAGTTCTTTGCACGGCAACATAATTGCCGTGCAAATTAGTTTTGGGATATTATCTATTTTGATACTGCTTAGTATAGTAGTTTTGGTATTCTCCGGAGAGTACTTGGTTCACCCATTCTGTATTTTGGATGTACCATTCTACGGTTTTAACTAAACCGGTTTCAAATGTTAGTGATTGTTTCCAGCCAAGTTCTTTTTTTACTTTGTCGCAGTTGATGGCATAACGCAGGTCGTGGCCGGGTCTATCGGAAATGAATGATATTAATTGGGCTGATTCACCGGGCTTTCTACCAAGCTGTTCATCCATAATTTTGCAGAGATATTGAACAAGGTCTATATTTTTCCACTCATTTTCACCCCCGATATTAAAGGTTTCGCCATTTTTTCCCTGATGAAATATGGCATCAATGGCTGAGCAATGGTCTTCTACCCAGAGCCAATCACGGACATTTTCTCCTTTCCCGTAAACCGGTAGTGGTTTACGGTTGATGATATTCGCAATCATCAATGGGATTAGTTTTTCCGGAAATTGATATGGGCCGTAATTATTTGAGCAATTGCTGATTACGATTGGCAACTTGTAGGTGTGGGCATAAGCGCGCACAAAGTGGTCTGAACTTGCTTTGGAAGCTGAATAAGGGCTATTGGGGTCGTAAGGCGTTGTTTCGTAAAAGAATCCGCTATCTCCTAAGGAGCCATAAACCTCATCCGTAGATACATGATAAAAGCGAACGTCATTTTTTCCTGCCCAATATTTTTTGGCAACATTTAGTAAAGTTACAGTACCGATTACGTTTGTATTGACGAAGGCCATTGGGTCGTGGATAGATCTATCTACGTGGCTTTCTGCTGCTAAATGAATAACCGATGAAACATCATATTGCTCAAAGAGGGCTTCTATGGCTTGGGCATCGCAGATGTCTGCCTTGGAAAATACGTAGTTTGGGGCGTTCTCTATATCTTGTAAGTTAGCTAAATTACCGGCATAAGTAAGTTTATCTACATTTAAAATCCGGTAGTTTGGGTAGTTATTTACAAAACGCCGTACCAAGTGAGAGCCGATAAAGCCGGCACCACCCGTGATTAATATTGTCTTCATTATTAAACTTTCATGATTTCTACCTCTTTTTCAGATAGAACTTTGTCCACTTTTAGGATATTAGAATCTGTTAATTTTTGAATTTCTTGTTCACCGGTTTTGACAACATCTTCGGCTACTCCGTCTTTGGATGTTTTTTTGATTAAGTCGTTATGATCTCTACGGATAGAGCGGATGGATACTCTGGCCTCCTCTCCTACTTCTTTAGCTTGCTTTACGAGTTGTTTTCTTCGGTCTTCTGTTAGCTGTGGAATTAAGATTCGGATTATTGTTCCGTCATTTTGGGGGTTAAATCCGAGTTTTGCTTCTGCGATTGCCCGTTCAATAGCCTGAATCATTCTTTTTTCATAAGGCGTTATGAGTAAAGTTTTGGGGTCTGGTGCAGAGACATTGGCTACTTGGCTCAGCGGAGTCATGTTTCCATAATATTCTACGCGAATTCCGTCTAACATAACCGGCGAAGATTTTCCAGCACGGATTTTTACTAACTCACTCTCTAAATGACTGATTGCTTTCTGCATGAGAGTCTTAGCTTTTTCTATAATAGGCTTTATACGTTCGTCCATTGAAAAATAAATTAATTTATAGTTTAATTTTTTTAAGAATTCCCCAATTTTGACAGTTGGTCCCTTAGCTTTGCAGCTAATTCGTAGTCTTCATTGGTAATTGCTTCTTCCATTTGTTGTGTTAATTTTTTAATAAGTTCCTGCTTATTAGATTGTTCTGTACTTTGTTTTGCGGATTTAGGTGTAGGATTATTTTTCTCTGATTTAGAAATATTATCGGGATTTGAATCCTCTATATTAACGCCTCCCTTACTCAAAACGTGCTCATAGGTATAAATAGGAGCTTTAAAGCGCACCGAAAGTGCTATAGCATCACTGGGGCGAGAGTCTATTTCTATTATTTGGCTATCATTGGCGCGAAAAACTAACGTTGCAAAAAATATCCCCTCATTCAAATCTGAAATAATAACTTCTAATAATTTTATACCAAGTAAGTTAGCAATATTAAAGATTAAATCATGTGTCATTGGTCTATTGGGTTTTATCCCCTCCATCTCTAAGGCAATAGCTTGGGCTTCAAAGCCCCCGATAATTATTGGAATTCTTCGGGGGCCGTTTAGCTCGGAAAGCACCAAAGTGAATGAGCCAACCTGTGCTTGGCTGGAAGATAAACCCACAACGCCCAAGGATATTTTCTCCACAATTAGTTTGGCTATTTTTTGATTGCTTTGATTGCTTCTATTAATTTAGGAATTACGACAAATGCATCTCCAACGATACCAAAATCTGCTATTTTGAAGAACGGAGCTTCTGGGTCAATGTTGATGACTACAATGATTTTGGAGGCACTTATTCCCGCTAAGTGCTGGATTGCGCCTGAAATTCCTATTGCGAAGTACAGATTTGGGGCAACTTGGATTCCGGTTTGCCCTACGTGCTCATAGTGCGGCCTCCAACCTACGTCTGCAACCGGCTTAGAGCAAGCCGTAGCAGCACCCAACAAGCCAGCTAACTCTTCTATCATTCCCCAATTAGACGGATCTTTGAGGCCACGACCAGCCGAAACAACAATATCCGCTTCGGTAAGAGAAATTTTATCCGATGCCTTAATAATCTCCTTAGCTATAGCAGCAAAATCATTATTATCAGGCTCTCCTGTAAAGGGTTCTATGGAACAACTTACGAGATTATCTACAATTTGGTGAGAATTTGCCCGAACGGTGATGACCATAGGCAGTTTATCTGTAAATATTTCTTCTATTGCTTTTCCGGAAAAAGCTCCTCGGTTAGCTACAAAGCCATTGTCTTTGGAGGTAACTAAGGTCGTTACGCCGGAAAGTTGTGCTCCATTTAGCTTTACGGCTATTCGTGGAGCTACTGCGCGGCCATTATAGGTTTGGGATAAGACAACGGCGGTTGCATTAATAGACTTAGCAGCAGCGGCTATCACAGAAGCATAAGCCATATTAACAAAAGACTTTAAGCGGTCATTAGAAACATGAAGCACTTTACTCACGCCATATTTGCCTAAATGCTCTAACTCACTGTCGGGTACATCTCCTATTGAGATGGCCACGCAAGATGTGTTTAATGATTTAGCTAAATCTGAAGCATAAGTAACTGCTTCAAAAACAGTTTTTTTGAATTTTCCGCCACTATTTTCGGCATATACTAAAACTGACATATTTTCTTATTTTTTTAAATAGCTCCTTTTTGGGAAAGTAATGTAACTAACTGAGAAACGTTATCTGCCGGAACATACTGGCAAGCACTTTTAGCAGGAGGAAGTTCATAATGAAGTGTTTGTGTATAATTAGGGACGGGAATCGGTGGTATTACTTGCAGGGGTTTAGTTCTGGCGGCCATAATTCCACGAACATTCGGGATACGCCACTCGGATATTCCTTTTTGAACAGACAGTACAAGTGGTAAAGAAGACTCTAAAACCTCTGTTCCACCTTCGATTTCGCGCTGCACTGTTGCTTTACCGCCTTCTACTTCTAATTTTTTGCATAACGAAACAAACGGAATTCCTAATTTTTCAGCAACCATTCCGGCAACTTGGCTTCCATTGCCGTCAATAGATTCTTTACCGAAGAAAATCAGGTCATATCCTTTTCCTTTGGCATATTCTGCTATTTGGTGTGCCACAAAGTGAGCATCAGTAGAATCTGCATCAACCCGAACACTATCATCAGCGCCTACGGCTAGTGCTTTACGGATGGTGGGATCAACGTCAGCCTTTCCTACACATAAAATGGTGGTGCTACCTTGGCCGGTTTTCTCCTTAAATTCTAAACTGCGGGATATTCCGTATTCATCATAGGGATTTATGATGAAGGTAACTCCATTTTTGTTCAATTCTTTGCCAGAAGTATCAAATACAATTTTGGTTGTAGTATCCGGCACTTGGCTAATGCATACTAAGCATTTCATAACTACGGTATAATGATTTTAATTTGTTAATTTATTAACTAAAACGCAAAAGTAGCAAAAAGCCGCCTTGTTTAGCAAAAAAATCTGCGTTGCTTTCTTTTCCTTTCGGTAGCTTTGGGGAAAAATAACTACTTTACCCCGCAACCTCTTAGCAAAACCAAATCTTTCTCTTGGTCTTATGCGTAAGCTGGAGGAGAGTTTCAGCCTATTTACTACCAATAAAGATTGTATTCAGAAGATTTTCTTTTTTTAACTATTTGATTATCAATAAATATTTCAGAGTTGTTTCACAAAAAGAAAAATTTGTTCACAATGTCTATTATGTTTGTAAAAACATTACATACTGATTAGATGAGTACAAATAAGGAGTCTTGGGGAAGCCGTATGGGGCTGATTTTAGCGATGGCGGGTAATGCAGTGGGCTTGGGAAACTTTTTGCGCTTTCCGGTACAGGCTATTCAGAATGGTGGCGGAGCTTTTATTATTCCATATTTGGTTTGTTTTTTATTAATGGGCATTCCTTTACTCTGGGTGGAATGGGCAACGGGACGTTTTGGCGGAAAATTTAGCCATCATAGCACTCCGTTTATATTGGATTCTATGGATAAACGCCCTTGGTGGAAATACATAGGCGTTTTTGGTATTTTTACAAATTTAGCTGTAGCGGCATATTACTGCTACTTAGAGTCTTGGACTCTCTCTTATGTGTGGCATTCTATTGTAGGAACATTTTCAGGGAAAACGCCTGATCAGGTAGGTGATTTTTTTTCAAGCTATATTACATTGGAAAGCTGGCCTCAACCGGTCTTTTTTTGGATTTTCTGCTTGGTTTTAAACACTTGGATTTTATCCCGTGGTCTTAGTGGCGGTGTCGAAAAAGTAGCTAAAATCGGAATGCCACTCTTAATTTTATTTGGCCTCTTTTTAGCTATTCGTGGAGTTACTTTAACAGCCGGAAAAGAAGGTGCTATTTTTGACGGAACGGTAGGCTTAAACTTTCTCTGGACTCCCCGCTTTGATTCTATCTTAGACCCAAAAGTGTGGTTGGCAGCCGCCGGACAAATCTTTTTTACGTTGTCAGTAGGAATGGGGTCAATCCAATGCTATGCTTCATACGTTAGATCCCAAGATGACATCGCCTTAAATGCCATGAGCGCAGGCTGGATGAATGAATTTGTAGAAGTTGTGCTGGGAAGTTGCATCATTATTCCTATTTCAATTGGTTATTTAGGAATAGATAAAGTTGTAGAGCTTACCAAGAATGGTGGTTTAGCATTGGGCTTTAAAACTTTACCGTACCTATTTCAACAATGGGGCGGCTTTCTGGCTGCTGTTGCCGGAATAATGTGGTTCGGGTTGCTCTTTTTTGCCGGTATAACTTCTTCATTAGCAATGGGAACTCCTGTGATGGGGTTTTTACAAGATGAATTTAACTGGAAAAGAGAGCCTGCAGCTTGGGTATTTGGAATTTGTATCTTCTTATTAGGTCTTCCTACGGTACTTTTTTACAATTATGGTGTTTTTGATGAATACGATTACTGGGCTGGAACTGTCTCTTTGGTTGTGTTTGCCCTTGTTGAGGTGATTCTTTTTGCGTGGATATTTGGAATGGATAAAGGTTGGCGGGAAATTAATGACGGCGCAGACATCCGAATTCCGAAGATATTTCGCTATATAATTCAATACATTACTCCGCTGCTGTTAGGCTACGTTTTTGTTATGAACCTGCCGGATATTTGGAGTAAAATCACCCACCAAGATATAAATCAGCAAATTGCCAAAGCTACAGACCCAATACTTATTCAGCAACTTCAAGATACTAAACTCTATACCAATTTAGCAAGGCTTCTTTTGGTTGCTACCTTTGCCGGCATTGCTTACTTAGTATATTTAGCAAAACAGAACCGGATAAAAAAAATATCATAGCTACTTTTTAAGGAACTATTCTAATTTACAAAGCGTTTTTAGCCAGAGCATAGAAATGATTTACACAGAAATGACCCCCAATCCGGCATCGCTAAAATTCGTTTTAGACCGGATTATTTTGACCGGATCCGGCGTTGAATTTATAGATGTATCAACTACTGAAAGTTCCCCCATTGCTAACCAATTATTTTCTCTCCCTTTTGTAAAAAGTATTTTCATCGGAAGCCATTTTGTTACAATAACCAAACAAAGTGATGCCCGTTGGGAGGAAGTAATTCCGGCTGTTCGCCAAGAAATTCAAAACTACTTAGATACAGGCAAAGCATTTGTAAACCGGTCAGGAGACCAAGTTTTGAGTGAAGAAGATACTAATGCTGTTAAACGCATCCGGCAGTTATTAGACGAGCACGTTCGTCCGGCAGTAGCAATGGACGGCGGTGATATTGTCTTTGAAAGTTTTGAAGATGGAATCGTAAAACTACGAATGTATGGTTCTTGTTCCGGATGCCCCTCTTCTACCATGACCCTAAAAGCCGGAATCCAAAGCCTCTTAACCAGATTTATCCCCGAAGTGAAAGAGGTAATATCGGTTTAAAGAGCATTTTACCTTACGTTAAAAATAGGCGTAAAAACAGTATTCTAAACCTCAAAAACAAGTAAAGCGGTTATTAATCAATTGATTAATAACCGCTTCTTAGTTCTGGAAAAATTAAAAAAACTATCCTAAAAGATAGTCAGAATCAAAAGCCTAAGCTATTTACACCTAAGCCAATCAACTCAATTTTGTTGATGACGTTTTGTAAAAATAAGATAGAATCAATGATTTGCTTTTTATCGGCATAAGGAGTTAAGCCTCCCAGAGCGTCTTCTAAGGTAGCATTATGATCTTTTAAAGAAGAAGCTAACTTTTTCATATCCGATTCATTTGATTTAGTAGTTGGGATTTTTATATCCGAAGGGTTTTTAGGCTCTAACTTTAAGAACGGAACATAAATAATAATATTATTCAGGCGGCTTAATTTAGAAATATAAATTTTGGTAAGTTCCATTTTATCCATTTTTTCTAAATCACCGATAGCGTAACTAACAGTAGAAGTACTTGCGCCGGAAATCCCTGTACTCTCCTGAGCGTAAGATGCTAACCCAAGTAGCAAAAAACAACAAACAATCAGATTTTTCATAATTCGTTAATTTATATTCAATGTTCAAAATTAGCAGAATAGCTAATATAGTGATGATGAAGTTATGCTGTATTTGCCCACAGAGATATACACAAGAATAATAGTCAAAAATATCTTATCTATATGCTTCAATGTCAATTAGTTCCATTTTCATCAAGATGCCATGCCATAATGTATTCAACGTCATAAAATTCATTTAGGCGTTTGAAGCCGCTACTTTCAAATACACGGACTGCTTTGGTATTATCCACAGAAATACTGGCTCTGATTTCTGAAAAGTCTAATTGTTTGCGTCTGCAGTAGTGAATAACTTCTGAGATACTGGCTTTTCCCAGCCCAAGCCGTTGATACTGTTTATCAATCATAATTCGGGAAATCCACGTAACCCCACTCCAAAAACCTAAGCTAAGCATTCCTACGGGTTCTGAAACAGCTTCAATACCCAGTAAGTCTATTTTTTCAAATTTGGATTCCGCAATAATGAATAGATTATCCGGAATAAAGTTACGTTGGTTTTCATAAACCTGTAGTCTTGAAAACGGCTCCCAGTTATTTCGGGTTAGTGGAATCAGCTTAACATCAGTCATTTAAAGTGCTTTGGTTGTTTCGGGTTCATAGTTTAAGAGGGAAGCCAGCCAATGTTCTGTTTCTGGGATAGATAGTTTTTTTCGTGCGGCGTAGTCTGCAATTTGGTCTTGGGCTATTTTACCAACTCCAAAATACTTAGTTTGTGGGTGGGAAAAATACCAGCCACTTACTGAAGCTGCGGGAGTCATTGCCATAGCTTCCGTAAGACGAATAATGATTTCTTCTTCAACAGATAGCAGGTTAAATAGGGTTCGTTTTTCGGTGTGGTCAGGGCAGGCAGGATAGCCGGGTGCTGGCCGAATGCCCTGATATTCCTCCCGAATCAGCTCTTCATTTGTAAGATTTTCAGACGGGCAGTAACCCCAAAATTCCGTTCTAACTCGATGATGTAGATGCTCTGCAAAAGCCTCTGCCAATCTATCTGCTAAGGCTTTAAGCATAATTAGCTGATAATCATCATGGTTAGCTTCAAATTGATCTAATTTATGTTTAATATTTCCGCCGGCGGTTACGGCAAATCCTCCGATATAATCTGGTAGCCCTGAATCTACCGGTGCAATAAAATCTGATAAACACAAGCTGGAAACTCCCGTTCCTTTACCGGATTGCTGCCGTAGGTGGTGAAGTGTGCAGCGTACTTCTCTTCGGCTCTCATCCGTAAAAACCAAAATATCATCACCGGAAGAATTGGCCGGAAAGACCCCATAAATACCCTCCGCCAGAAGCCATTTCTCAGCCACAATTTTCCGAAGCATCTCCTGTGCATCCTCAAAAATCCTTTTAGCTTCTTGGCCAACTATCTCGTCATCAAATATCTGTGGATATTTTCCGGCTAATTCCCAAGTTTGAAAGAACGGTGTCCAGTCAATCACCGGAACCAATTTTTCTATCGGATAGTTTTTAAGCGAAAAAACACCTGTTTGTTTGGGTAGATAAATTTCAGATTCTTTCCAATTGATTTTCAGTGAATTATCACGAGCTTGTTGAAGGGTCAAAAAAGGTTTACGGGAGTTTTTGTTCAGGTGATTTTCCCGAATACTTTGATATTCTTGGCTAATTTTTTGGGTAAATACTGCTGAGGTTTCACGGTTTAGCAATGAGGCAACAGCCGGAACGCTCTTAGAGGCATCCAACACGTGTATAACTGGCCCGGAATATGCAGGAGCTATTTTTACAGCAGTGTGTATTCGGGATGTGGTAGCCCCGCCAATTAACAATGGTAGTGTAAAACCCATACGCTCCATCTCTTTACCAACGGTTACCATTTCATCTAACGAAGGCGTTATCAAGCCGGATAAGCCGATAATATCAGCTTTTTCTTCTTGGGCACGTTTCAAAATCACTTCCCAAGGAATCATTACGCCAAGATCAATCACTTCGTAATTGTTGCAAGCCAAGACTACGCCTACGATGTTTTTCCCAATATCGTGAACATCCCCTTTGACCGTAGCTAAGATAATTTTCCCATTACTACGAGTGTTGTCATTTTTTTCAGCTAAAATAAATGGCTGTAAATAGGCTACGGCTTTTTTCATAACCCTCGCAGAACGAACTACTTGCGGCAAAAACATTTTTCCGCTACCGAATAAGTCCCCTACTACATTCATACCGGCCATAAGCGGCCCTTCTATCACTAATAAAGGGCTTTGATATTTTACGCGAGCTTCTTCAGCATCTGCTTCGATGTATTCAGAAAGTCCTTTTACTAAGGCATATTTGATTCTTTCTTCAATGGAATTATTGCGCCAATCGTCTGTTTTAGCTGTTTCGGTAGTGTTTTTTTGTTGGTTTTTAACACTTTCGGCGTAAGAAACCAGATTTTCGGTAGCTTCCGGATTGCGGTTAAGCAACACATCTTCTACTTTTTCAAGAAGTTCTTTGGGAATATCATCATAAACAGCAAGTTGTCCGGCATTAACAATTCCCATATCTAAGCCTGCTTGAATTGCGTGGTATAGAAATGCTGAGTGCATAGCTTCGCGTACAGCGTTATTTCCCCTAAAAGAGAATGATACGTTGCTAATACCGCCACTGACTTTGGCTAAGGGTAAATTACTTTTTATCCAGCGAGTTGCCTCAATAAAATCAACAGAATAGTTGTTATGCTCTTCGATACCGGTAGCTACTGTGAGAATATTTGGGTCAAAGATAATGTCTTGTGGAGAAAAGCCGTTTTGAACCAACAAGTTGTATGATCGTTGGCAAACCTCGATGCGTCTTTGGAAAGAATCTGCCTGCCCTTTTTCGTCAAAGGCCATAACAACGGCTGCTGCTCCATATTTTTTGATTTTAAGGGCTTGTTCTAAAAACTTTTCTTCTCCCTCTTTGAGGGATATAGAATTAACGATTGATTTTCCTTGTAGGCATTTTAAACCGGCTTCCAGTACGTCCCATTTAGAGGAGTCAAGCATCACAGGGATTCGGGCAATATCCGGCTCGGCAGCAATGAGGTTCAAGAAGTGAACCATTGCTTTTTCGGAATCCAGCATCCCTTCATCAAAGTTGATGTCAATGATTTGTGCTCCGTTTTCAACCTGTTGGCGAGCTACTGAAACGGCCTGCTCAAAGTCTCCGGATAAAATGAGCCTAGCAAACTTTGGTGAGCCGGTAACGTTGGTTCGTTCACCTATATTGATGAAGTTAGATTCTGGCCTGACTACCAATGGTTCTAACCCTGATAAGCGGAGGTAAGGTTCTATTTTGGGGATGTTTCTGGGGCTAAATTGTTTGGCTACTTCGGCTATAGCTTTAATGTGGTCCGGTGTAGTGCCGCAACAGCCTCCGGCAATATTAACAAAGCCTGACTGCAAGAAGTCTGTTAGCTGACTTTGCATTGAATTGGGAGTTTCATCATATTCTCCAAAAGCATTTGGTAAGCCGGCATTCGGATATACGCTCACATGAACCGGACATTTTGCGGAAAGTTCTTGCAGAAACGGGCGCATTTGCTTGGCCCCTAAGGCACAATTTAGGCCAACCGACAGTAAGTTAGGCGCGTGTAGTATAGAATACAAAAAAGCTTCGGTAGTCTGGCCGGATAGCGTTCTGCCGCTGGCATCAGTAATCGTGCCGGAAATCATTACCGGAACTTGTATCTTTGTGTTATCTATGTATTGTTGAATTGCATAGATAGCGGCTTTGGCATTTAGCGTATCGAAGATGGTTTCTACTAAGAGTATGTCTGCACCGCCTTCCATTAAACCTTGTATTTGGGTATAATAGGCTGAAACAAGTTCATCAAAGGTGATTGCCCGAAAAGCAGGGCGGTTAACATCCGGTGAAAGGGACGCTGTTTTGTTGGTAGGGCCAATAGCACCGGCTACGAAACGCGGTTTTTTTGGATTTTGACGTGTAAAAGCCTCCGTAGCAGCTTTTGCAATTCGGGCAGAAGCATAGTTTAACTCATAGGCTAAATAACTCATGCTATAATCAGCCATAGCGATAGAAGTTGAACTAAATGTGTTTGTTTCAATAATATCTGCACCGGCAGCTAAATATTGATTATGGATTTCTGCGATGATATTGGGTTGCGTGAGCGACAATAGGTCGTTGTTTCCTTTCAAATCGTTTGGATGCAGAGAGTCTCCGGGTTGAGGTATGCCCTCCTTTAAAAAACGGTTTCCTCGATAATCTGAATCTGTTAAGCCATAACGCTGAATCATAGTGCCCATAGCACCATCCAATATTAAAATTCGCTTACCTAATATATCTGTAAGCTCTTGATAACAAGACATTAGAAAAATAAAAGAAATTTGTGGGTTAAACTGCAAATTTAACGTGATTTCTAAGTAATAAGTTCGTTTAGCAACGTAAATTTACCATAAACGTTAAATCCCTTCGAGATTTCAAAAGCAAACTATAAAAGAATAGGTTGTGGCTCAGAAACCTGTATTTGGGGGCGAAAATCATCCTATAGACAAGCATTTAACGAAAGAAACAAAAAGCGTAAAGATCTCATTACAATCCAGAAACAGAAGATTTGTCAGGAATACTACTGGCTTTTCTAAGAAGCCGGAGATTCATAACACCATGATGGCAATCATGATTCACCAAAGAAATTACAAATTTCATACTCTCTGAATCGCAGTCTATCTATCTTGGGGTTTCGGGTTGAGCAAGGTTATTTTGGTATCGAAGGGCTAATAGGGTTACGTCATCTACTGAGGTCTGTTTATTCGCAAAATCATTGAGGACTTTGTATAGGTTATGGACAATTTCTTTTGGTGAGAGGTGGTGGTTTTGGAGTAAAGAATATTCTAAAAATTGAATTCCTAACTGATCTCCTTTGTCATTTTCTTGTTCTAAAATACCGTCTGTGTACAAGAAGAGTAAGTCATTGTTAGAAATTGTTTCGATACCTGTTTCAATGTTAATTTTAGGCATAATTCCTACGGGGATTGCACCGGTAGAAAGTTCTTTGATTGTTTTGTCTGGCTGCACCAGCATAGGCGGGTTGTGCCCGCAGTTTACGTACTCTATGGTATTGTGAGTTGTGTTTATTTTCGAAAGAAATAGTGTAACAAATTTTTCTCCGGAAGTTATCCCGTAGAGGATTGTGTTTATTTTTTCTACGATTTTGGCAATTGTGGGTTGGATAAGAACTTGTGCGCGGATGTTAGCCTGTAAGTTTGCTACTAAAAGTGCTGCCGCAACTCCTTTTCCGGAAACATCTGCCATAACCACAAAAAATTCATCTTCAGAATGAGGGATTAAATCATAAAAATCGCCCCCTACTTTGTGGTGGGCAATGTTTAGAGCAAAAATATCTACTGCCGGATGTATTATAAAGCTGCTGGGAAGTAATTGTTTTTGAATGCGTTCGGCAACTTCCAACTCTCTTTGGATAACTTCTTGTCTTATTTTTTCATCAAACAAGCGAATATTTTCTAAGGAAACGACCAAAATGTTTCCAACTGTTTCGATAAAAATAATGTCGTTTAGGGCTTCGGCATCGCTATCTGCGAAGTCAGCTATCAGAAACCAAGCCGTTGGAGCATCTTTAACTCCTAACGGAATAACGTATTCGATAGGTAGCTCTTGCTGCCATATTTCATGTTGGGTAGGGATGATTTTGGTTGTTTGGGTAAAAGCATTTAGCAGCTCAAGGGGAAAGATAGCCTCTTTAAGAAATCCGTAATTATAGGCAATTTGGTAATTATCATTAAGTTCAGAAGTTATAAAACGAAGTTTACGGACACCCAATTGTGCTTTAATTGTATTAACAACAATAGTGATAAGGTTTTTGGTCGGTAAGTTTGGGTTTAATGAGCGCACTATTTCCAGCATAGCCTGCGCCTCTTGTCGTTTAAGGCTCAGTAGTTTACCGGGGTCAGTAGTGTTGTAGGCGTTTATCATAAAGGTCGTTTTTGAGGGTTCATAAAGTCTCGTAGTTCATTACCTAATACAGTAAAAGCAATGATATTAGCCATTAACACACAGCCGGGTATAATTGCCAGCCATTTTCCTTGCAGTAAGGTCAAGTAAGCGTAGCCTTCGTATATCATTGCTCCCCAACTGGGTGTTGGAGGCTGGATTCCCATTCCCAAAAAACTTAGCCCCGCCTCCATTAAGATTGCAGTAGAAAAATTTCCAGCCGCTAAGATAAGAATTGTTCCCCAAATATTGGGCAAAATATGCCTAAAAAATATCCGAAAATGTGAAAAAGAGAGCACCTTCCCTGCAACAACATAATCATAAGACCGTATAACCAGCGTTTGGCTGCGTACTATACGGGCAATCTCTACCCAAGCGGTAAGCCCAATAGAAAAGCTCATTTGCCAATAGCCTTTTCCCAGCACAAAAGCTAAGCTCATAGCCAGCATAAGCGTTGGGATAGCCCACAAAATAGAAACCATTCCCATCAGTGTTTTATCCAAAATACCGCCAAAGTAACCGGCAGCCAAGCCAACCGGCACACCAATCATCAAACTGATGAGTACTGCCCAGAAGCCGACACTCAAGCTTATCCTGGCTCCTAAAAATAAACGACTTAATACATCACGCCCAAGCACATCGCTTCCTAACCAAAAAGTATGCCGATAATGCCTCACTGTATTCTGCTTCGGATCAAATGAAATGCTACGAACTAAGCCTGAATGACTTGTAAAATGAATAAATTCTTGTTGAATACTTAGGCTTCCTTCTTTAAAGCTGAAAATTCGTTCACAGTGGGCAGGTTTTCCGAACCAAAAGTCATACCAATGGCTGGCACATTCGGAGCTATTTTGTTGAGATATTATCAAAACGTTTCCGGAAAAGCCGGGGGGAGCTTTGGCGTATTCAGGGAGTTGTGAATTTGCATCTTGGGTTGAGTCTGGAATAACAAGATAACCTAACAGGATAACTAATATCCAAAACGCAAGCCATAATCCGGCTATTCGAGCTGTATAGCTTTTCCAGAGGTAGCGAAAAAGTCGGTTGTTAATAGTCTCCAAAAGTTTCAGGAAGCTGTTCTAATGCTCGGGCTGCTTCTGCATCTTTCGGGGGTTGTCCATGCCACTTATGGGTACCTTCCATAAAGTCAACACCTTTACCCATAGTGGTTTGCATGAGCAATACTACCGGCTTTTGCTGGTTCATTGCTCCCAACACTGTTTGAAAAGATTCATTCAATATCGAGAAATCATTACCATTAGGGCAAGTTACTACTTTCCAACCAAAGGATTCCCACTTAGCTTGTAGGTTACCCATATTCATCACATCTTGGGTTGTTCCGTCAACTTGCTGGCCGTTCCAATCTACTGTAACGAAGATATTGTCAATTTGGTGGTGTGCGGCAAATAGGATAGCTTCCCATATTTGTCCTTCATTAAGTTCGCCGTCTCCTAACAAGGCAAAGACGCGGTTGGGGTCGTGATTTATTTTTTTGGCGAGTGCAGCTCCTATAGCTACCGAAAGCCCTTGGCCAAGAGAGCCGGAGGCTACTCGGATTCCGGGTAGTTTTTCATGTGTTGCCGGATGCCCTTGTAGGCGAGTGCCTAATTTCCGAAAAGTTGATAATTCTGTAATCGAAAAATAACCCGAACGGGCTAAGGTACTGTACCACACCGGCGATATATGGCCGTTTGACAAGAAAAAAATATCCTCACCAATACCATCTAACGTAAAGGCATCAGGGTTATGCTTTAAGTATTTGAAATACAGTAATACAAAATACTCGGTGCAGCCCAAAGACCCGCCCGGATGCCCTGATTTCGCCCCATGAACCATCCGAATTATATCCCGCCGAACTTGGCTCGCTAATGCCCCAAAATCGGATTCTGCTACTTTCATACCCGCAAAGTTCGTATATGTTCCTTTAATTATACCAATATCTGTAAACTATTTCATAAAAAATTAATTCTTAGAAACATAATCTACCGGCGTAGATGCCATCCAGCAACCCAAGTAGGTAAAACAAGCATTTAACATCAACAATTCATTCCCCCAAGTGTATCCTAACCAGCGGCTAAACCCAAACTGAACTAATAAACACAAAACGGGACTAAGTATTGCCACCCAAGGGATAAAACTATCTTGACACTTGCGCTTACTGAATAAGCCAAAGGCAAATAAGCCAAGCAAGGGGCCATAAGTATAAGTAGCTAAATCCAATACCAACTGAATAACACTAAGTTTGGCCTCCGGCGGCTTAAAACTTTCATAGAAATAAATTCCCAGTATTTGTAGATAAATAGCTAAGCAAACTAAACCATAAATTTTCTGTTTTAATTGTAATGATTTTGATTCTGAAAATGATTGGATATTAAAAAAATCAACGGCAACACTTGTTGTTAGTGCAGAGATGGCTCCGTCTGCTGACGAAAAAGCAGCCGCAATTAACCCCAATAAAAATAGCACGCCGATAGCCTTCGGCAAGTAGTTCATGGCCAACAAGGGAAATAACTCATCAGTCCGTTTCGGGATTGGTATATCCCGAAAATCTGCATAGGCATAGAGATAAGCTCCTAAAAAGACAAAAGCAGCATTCACAAAAACCAACGTTGTTGCATACGAAAGCATATTTTTCTGTGCCTCAAATAGGTTTCGGCAGGCCAAGTTTTTTTGCATCTGGTCCTGGTCTAACCCAGTCATAGAAAGACTGATAAGCGCGCCGGCTAAAAATTGTTTCCCGAAGAAATTAGGCAATCTCCAATCCCAGAAAAAAAACTGATTGTGCGGAGAATTTGCCAAAGTAGAATACCAACTGCTGGGTAACTCATTAGCAATGACTATCATCGTGCAAATAACGGCTATCAAAAAGAAGGCCGTCTGAAAAGTATCTGTATAAACAATTGTCTTGATACCTCCTTTTGAGGAATAAAGAACAATCATCAGTATTAAAATAGCTATACTAACCGGAAAGGGTATGTTCCAATAGTCAAACATTAACTTTTGGAGCACAATAGCTATTAAAAAAAGTCTTGCCGCAGACCCAAGCGAGCGGGAGAGTAAGAAGAAACTGGCTCCTGTTTTATAGGTATTTTTTCCAAAACGCTGCTCAAGGTAAGAGTATATAGACGTGAGTTGCAGTCGGTAGTATAATGGTAATAAAACAAAAGTGATCGCGATATAGCCCACAAGGTATCCCAGCACAATTTGCATATAGCCAAAATGCTGGCTGCCAACTGTTCCCGGTACAGATACGAAAGTTACACCGGAAATGGAGGTGCCAATCATTCCGAAAGCTACCAAATACCAAGGGGCTTTGCCGCCGGCCTTGAAGAAGTCATTTAGGCTTACTCCGCCGCGGGTCGTCCACCAACTTATTCCCAATAACAGCAAAAAATAAGCTATTAGGGAAATGGGTACTAATAGTGCCACAAATATTAAGATTACTCTTTGCAGCCTTCCGGCTTAAATGTATTGTTGAGGCGCATTAAATATTCTGAGCAAGGCGTTATACTGGCTTCCCGCCAAGCACTGGTTCGGGAACCTAAAATCCCTAAACCATTTTCAACATTAGAATATTCCGGCTTTATGCCGTTGAAATCTATAAAAGCGGGGTTATTTATGTAAATATAATTATACAGAAAAGTATCTAAGGCAGTAATTTCAAACCGTAAAGCCTTCGTTCTCTTGCTGTTATTGTACACAAAATTAGATTGATTAGCCGGTTGGTTCGCAACGACTAATTGAGTTAGTGATTTTTCCGGCAGTTGGATACATAGTTCAGAACTTGATTTATCGCAGTTACTTTCATTAAAGGGTTTAGTTGGTCCAAAGATTACTGGGGGTAGCCAGAGGGTATCTCCAGGCCCGCGATATTGTCCGTAGGTAAAGTGCGCCCGCATCTCATACGCCCGCCCGGGACGCTTGCTGCTACGAGCATTAGAACGATTGAACCGAACATAATACGCTTTTTCGATACCGGCAATATCATTAACGGTATCCATACCTAAATTAGTTGGATACGGAGGTAACGGATTGGTAATAGCCGGGGTATCTGGAATGGTTGTATGAGATTTTGCCCAAAGAGCTGGATTATCTGCAACAGAAACCGATAAATAATAGGTTTTTCCGGGCGTTAATCTCTTTGTTGTGTAATAAACAGTTTGTTGCGGTGCAAAAGTACCCTGATTTTTGGGATGTGTAGTATCTGAAACCAGCGTAATAACTTCTGGAATGCCCCCTACGCCAGTTAATGTAACAACGGCATTCTTTAAGCTAATATCGTTATTTGCTGCATATTGAATAGCATCTCCCGAAGTTAAAAATGCTTTTGAAACACGGATAAAGTTGGTATCTGCGGAAGCATCTAAGACACTATAAATAACCAAAATATCTTTTGAAGGTGCATTAACATCTATTTGAGTAGAGCAGGAAAGCAAAAGAGATATAGACAAAATGCTAACCCCCCAAAAATATCTGAAAATCATAGGGCAAAGTTACACAAAGCCATAAAATCACTTCATAATTTAATCGAGAAACCAGCGAGTTTTGTCGGTAATCTTCCGATATTTTAAGACTTTGGTTGATGGCTTCTATTCCCAAACGATAAAAGTTATGTAGGTTTGTGGCGTTTTATAAAAAGTTATGATTGAAGTTAATCCACAAACAGTCAATCAAATAGCCAAATGCTTATTACAATACGAGGCTGTAAAGATTCAGATAGAGAAGCCTTTTGTTTGGAGTTCCGGCTGGTTATCCCCAATTTATTGTGATAATCGGCGGCTTTTGTCTTTTCCGGAAGCCAGAAAATTGATTATTCAGGGATTTATAGATACTATCGAACGGGATAAAATCTCTTTTGACGGAATTATTGGGGTGGCTACGGGAGCTATTGCCTATGGTGCGTTATTAGCTGATTATTACAATGTTCCTTTTGCGTATGTGCGTTCAAGCCCCAAAGGACACGGGCTTGGAAACCAAGTTGAAGGAGTTATTCCGCCTAATAAACGGTATTTATTGATTGAAGATTTGATTTCAACGGGGGGGAGTAGCTACAAGGCTATGGAAGCTGCGTGTGCAGCAGGAGCAATAATTCCCAAAGTTTATGCGATTTTTACGTATGATTTTTTAGCTGCGCAGCAAACCTTTGCAACTGCCTCAGTTACTTGCTTATGTGATTTTCAGCATTTACTGACTGTCGCTGCTGCGAATGGCTATTTCCATGAATCCAAAATCCCAAATCTACTAACATGGCGCTCAGACCCAGAAAAATGGGAAAAAGAACAGCAGTAACCTACACTTATTTATGAATAGGTAACGTATCAGACAGTATTTTTCTACCTGATAACCAGTAACTTGCAAATAAATTACTTATTCTTAGTTATTGTTATTTGGTAAAAATTCGTTTAGCTCACTTAATAGCTGGGTGTCATTTCGGTAGCCGAGTATCCTTTTTTTCTCTTTTCCGGTTGCATCAATTATTAAAACTAAAGGATGAGCAGTAACTTTATATTTTTTAGAAAAATCAATTCCTTCGCCTTCTTCGGCATTGATGTCAAGATTGATAAACCGTGCATTTACGGCATCAGCAACTTTTGAGGACTTAAAAGTCTTGTTTTTCAATTCCTTACAGGGAGCACACCAAACTGCATAAACATTGACAAACAATAACTTATTTTCCTGTTTTGCTTTTTGAAGGGCATTTTTGAAACTGATATTTTCAAAAATGATTTCACTATTTACATCTTTTTTCTGAATCGTTTTATTAAACGAAGCACCGAAAAGAAACGTTATTAATGTGATGATACTTAAAGTTTTCATTTTATTTTTATACAAATTCTTTACACAAAATTATGCAGTATGGTTCTATTTATTAGCTATAAATTTCAAAATTAAGTTAATTTGGGCTTTTTAGAGTATAAAATTTTCCTTTAAAAAAGTACCATATCGGCTTTGTTTCTATTTAATTGCAGCTTAAATAGATATTTTTTTGTTCAAGCTAAAATAAAAATAAGTTAGAAAAAAAAATCACAATAAACTGATAATGATTGATTTATGATATTTTAGCGGTAATTATTGTTTTCCTTTTCTAAATTGTGTACCAACAATTTAGCAGTATAACAGGATTCATTGAAATCTTATTTCAACTTTTTTATACTTTCGCAGCCTCAATAACAGAAGAAATTCTTTATGGATCAGATTGTTTATGTAATTCCTGCTTTGGGAGTTTTGGCTTTGTTGTATATGTTTTTAAAGGCTTCGTGGGTGAACAAACAGGATGCTGGAGATCAGAATATGCGTGAATTAGCCGGCCACATTGCAGATGGAGCGATGGCTTTTCTTAAAGCTGAATGGAAGATATTAGGCTACTTTGCTATCATAGCTGCCGTATTGTTAGCTTATTCCGGTACTTTACAAGGTACGGCAGAGCATCCGGTACATTCCAGCCCAATTATTGCGATTGCCTTTATTATCGGTGCTATTTTTTCGGCTGTTGCCGGTTATATTGGGATGAATATTGCTACCAAAGCGAATGTACGTACGGCACAAGCCGCCCGCAGTAGTTTGGCACAAGCCTTAAAAGTCTCTTTTACCGGTGGTGCTGTGATGGGTCTTGGCGTTGCCGGCCTTGCCGTTCTGGGCTTAGGATCGTTATTTATCGTATTTTATCAACTATTTGTTCCTCCCGGATCTGCCGTTACAGGTGTTGAGATGAAAAAAGCTATCGAAGTATTAGCTGGATTTTCTTTGGGGGCTGAGAGTATTGCTTTATTTGCTCGTGTAGGCGGCGGGATTTACACCAAAGCTGCTGACGTTGGTGCTGACCTTGTGGGTAAAGTAGAAGCAGGCATCCCTGAAGATGACCCGCGTAATCCCGCAACAATTGCGGATAACGTAGGTGATAACGTAGGTGACGTAGCCGGTATGGGGGCAGACTTATTCGGATCTTATGTAGCTACTATCCTTGCTACAATGGTGCTGGGGCAGGAAATTGATGCTTCATCAGATAAATTCGGGGGGCTTTCTCCTGTGCTATTACCCATGCTGATTGCCGGCTTAGGTATTATTTTCTCTATCATCGGAACATGGTTTGTTCGTATTAAAAACGAAACAGACAGTGTACAAAATGCGTTGAATATGGGAAATTGGTCTTCTATTATCTTAACAGCTATCGCCAGTTATTTCGCAGTAACGTATCTTTTACCTGAAAAAATGATCATTCGAGGCTTTGAATTTACACCTATGAATGTTTACTTAGCTATCATCGTAGGCTTAGTAGTGGGTGCTTTGATGAGTATCATTACGGAATATTATACAGCTATTGGTAAACGGCCTGTACTTTCTATTGTAAAACAAAGTTCAACGGGTCATGCTACCAATATCATTGGGGGCCTTGCTGTTGGTATGGAGTCAACTGCCATTCCGATTATAGTATTGGCAGGTGGGATATTTTTGTCGTATTCGCTTGCTGGTTTATACGGTGTAGCCATTGCTGCTGCGGGGATGATGGCTACCACTGCGATGCAGTTAGCTATTGACGCTTTTGGCCCTATTGCAGATAATGCCGGAGGTATTGCCGAGATGAGTCAATTACCCAAAGAAGTGCGCCAACGTACTGATAATCTGGATGCTGTGGGAAATACTACTGCCGCTACCGGAAAAGGATTTGCTATTGCCTCAGCGGCATTAACGTCATTGGCTTTGTTTGCTGCCTTCGTTGGTGTTGCGGGCATCAGCCATATAGATATTTACAAAGCTAATGTTCTGGCCGGATTGTTTGTTGGAGCCATGATACCTTTTATTTTTTCTTCTTTGGCTATTGCTGCCGTAGGGCGTGCTGCTATGAGTATGGTAGAGGAGGTGCGCAGACAGTTCCGCGAAATACCCGGTATTATGGAATACAAAGCCAAACCGGAATATGAAAAATGTGTAGCTATTTCTACCGAAGCTTCTATCCGTGAGATGATTGCTCCGGGAGCGTTGGCACTAACAGTTCCTGTAATTGTGGGCTTCGCTTTTGGCCCGGAAGTTCTGGGAGGGCTTTTGGCCGGTGTAACCGTTTCGGGAGTGCTGATGGGTATGTTTCAAAGCAACGCAGGAGGAGCATGGGATAATGCGAAGAAATCTTTTGAAAAAGGAGTGGAAATTAATGGCCAAGTTTACTATAAAGGCTCAGAACCTCACAAGGCTTCTGTAACCGGAGATACCGTAGGCGACCCTTTTAAAGACACCAGCGGCCCTTCCATGAATATCCTCATCAAACTGATGAGCATCGTTTCTTTGATTATTGCGCCGCATATTGCTTCTATTGGCACACAAGATGGCTTTGGCGATGCACAACCTCCCAAAACGGAGAAATCTACCACAATTTCATCCACAAAAAACATTTCCGAAGCTACTGTAATCCAGAAAAACACAACTATTCCACTTTATTTTAACTCAAAGTAAATATCAAGTTTTTTTAACTTTGATAGAAAAAACTCCGCAGGTTATATTCTGGATTTTTTTATCAAAATATAACCTGCGGAGTTTTTATTTCTGTTTTTTATTAAAAAGACTATTCTGTACTTTTGGGTTCAGTTAGGTTTTGCGGTTTATTTCTGGATCTTTCCTATCCATATTTTACCGTTAGCTAAGATTACCTTTACAAAATATAATCCGTTAGGTAGTTCGCTAACAGAAGTACTTAACTCACTGTTTTGGGCAATGATGGTTTTTATGGTTTGTCCGTGAATATTTAAGATTTCAATATTTGAGATCGGCTCGTTGGATTTTATATTGAGTACATCGCTACTTGGATTTGGGAATATTTTAACGACATTATTTTGGGAAGATATTGTATTTATTTCGGTTGTACCACATCCTAAATCATTGATATATTCCCATATTTTGTCGTTCATTAAAAATGGGACGAGAGCCCCATTGGGAGAATTGCCCATTCTTAGCCAAACTAAGTTTTGACTTGGGACGATATTCAAGAATTGCCCGTCTTTTCCCATTGCGGCAAACATATCTGCTGGGGCATTTGGGCAGAAGTATCCATTAAACACAATTTGGCTTTGTGGAACCATATAAGAAGATTTTCCATTGAGCCACCAAAGGTATCCGTAGGCTTGATTTAAGGGTTGAGAGGTATTTACCATTTGGTGGAAGTAGGCAGTATCGGTCATTATTGCGGTTCCGTTCCAGTTTCCTTTGTTCAGTATTAGCAGTCCAAATCTTGCCATACTTCTTGCGTTGCTAAAAAAGATATTGTTGTAACCGGTAGTAATGAACGAGCCGGTCATTCCTATTGGGGTTTTCAGTTTTTGGGTTGTATAGGTATTTAGTGTTGTTCCTGTTGCATTTTTTATTATGCTATCAAGGAGTGTATAGGGGCCGTTGTGATACGCCCAGCGTGTTCCTGGATCTGCCTTGTAAATCAGGCAGGTATCTAAGGTGCAAAAGGGATCTGATACGCCGTCATCAAGGCCGGAAGACATCGTTAGTTGATGCCGAATCGTTATCTTAGCTTCCTGCGCAGGTGTGCAGCTTGTCCAGCCCTGACCCAGATATTTTGAAGAAGTATCCATAATAGATAAATGGTTTTCTTGCTGAGCAATTCCAACCATAAACGAGGTAATAGTTTTACCCGCTGATGCCCATTGCCAAGGACTTGTTGCTGTATGGGTGTCAAAGTATTTTTCAAGGACAATTTTCCCGTCTTTGAGCAGGATAAATGCTTTGGTATCATTGGAATCTAAGTAAGCATACAAACTGTCAATTTTGTTTTGGCACCAGTTGAGTGATTGAGGCGGAATCGTATCCCATACGGTTCCGGTTTTGGGCGGAAAATACAGCGACTGTGCATTAACGCACAATGCTGTAATGAACATGATTAGCAAAATGCCTGACTTTTTCATCGTATTTTGGTTAAAAAGTTAATGGTTTTTATTAGATTGAGGGTTGCGTAGATACGGCTATCTTACCGGCTAATTTAACAACAAAGAATCCCACAAACAATTTATTCTTAAATAAAATATCAATTGAAAATCAGATACTTATGGTTTTTAAAATTGCTCATTTTGAGGATCAATGTTTGGCTGAAGAGCAGGTATTATGTTGGGTTCGAGTTTCTTTACGGAGTTGGTCATAAGCTAATATTGCCTTTTCTCTTAGTTTCCAAATAAAAATCTTTATTCGGGGCAAATCAGCCGGGTTTTCACAGAAAAACATATTGTACTGAATATTATAATGGCTGAAAATACAACAGGCTCGTTTTACATGAAATTGTGAAGTAACAATAGCTGCTGTAGTCAAGTTATTAGCTTTCATGTATAAAACTGAATAGAAAGCATTTTGGTACGTATTTTGGGCTTTATCTTCCACAATTATGGCACTATCGGGGATACCGCTTAGAATAGCATATTCTTTCATTACGGCTGCTTCATTGCAATTATTTTTGATAGCCCCTCCTGTAAACAAAATTCTTGTTGCAGTTCCCTTCTTGAATAATTCAACTCCGGTTTTAACCCTTTCCCGCATTATCGGAGAGGGCTTGCATGAGTCATTTGCAGGATTTCCCAAAACAATTATGAGGTCATAATCCCGCGCATCGTTATTGTTTTGGGCAAACAACGAAATAGAACTTACCGTAAATAAACAACTAAGAATGAATATTATACCAAATAGAGAAGCCATCGGTTAGGAATATAGAAAAATGCTTTGTTTGTGCTGAACGGGAGTATAATCTTTTAAAGTTTTGGTTAGTACGTTGGTTTATATGATTTTGGATTACTGTTAATTCCTACATTTTCAACACCTCTCTCAAAACCTGTTACGGCGTAGTTTTTCATTTTGCTATTCTTTTTTTTCGGAATCTAATTTTAGTTGTGGCTTAGAAAGCATGATAAAGTTTTTGGCAATAAAGACTAAGCTTTATCGTCTATGCCAGCAGTCAAACCAAGGGTTACTTATCCTCATTGTCAAAGCACAAAAATATCTAAAAATGAGCGGAAAAGGAACGAGGCTCAGAATTACTTATAGTGGGTTCTATAATTTAAGTCATTGTTATTCAAGTAATTATACGTATATTTGCGTATAATTTAACACGAAAACAATATGACATCACAAGAGTATAAAACCAATGGCCAAAAAGGATTATTTGACGAGCAATTTACTATTGAACGTTTGTCTGCAATTGGCAACCCATTAGAAATAATAAGCGATGTTGTTGATTTTGAGGCATTTCGCAACACATTAGCATCTAACTTATTAAATACAGAAAAGAAAAACCAAAAAAATAATCCGAAAATACCGGCTTAAAAACCAAATACACAAAAAAGGATACAGAGGTAACCCTTTGACGGATAAACAAAAAGCAAAAAATAAGATAAAATCTAAAACAAGGGTAAGAGTAGAACACGTATTTGATTTTATGGAACAAAGCATGAACGGGCTTGCTGTTAAATCTGTAGGAATAGCAAGAGCAACAGGTATAATCGAACTCATCAATCTTACCTACAACTTATTCAGGCTTGAACAAGTTCAAAGATTAAACTTATTTACACCGTAATATGCTATTAGTTAGTTAGTTAGTTAGTTAGTTAGTTAGTTAGTTAGTTAGTTAGTTAGTTGTGGATTATTGAATAAAAAAATAAAAATTTTGTATGTGAATTAAAAAAATAATTTGTATAATTACTTACTTTTTCAGCCCAGATTTTAAAAGGATTCTGATTTGTTTCTGAAAAAAATAAAAAAACTAATTTTTAGAACCCACCTATAGGCAAACAACAAATGGGACTATTTGACTTTTTCAAAAAAAAATCCTCTGATAGCAAGCAAATTGACAGGCAACAACCAGAACCAACTGACAACAATTCGTATTTACTTGAAACTTTAAGAAATAGACTTATAGAGTTAGGTTATCAGGTTGACAAAAATCCACAATATCTTGCATTAGTCGTTAATTCTGAAATTGAGATTGCAACTGTTATTGTTGACAATCCAAATAATCATCCGAGCATTTTACATTTGATGATTTTGACTATTCATCCTAAGTATTTCCCAAATGGTATTGAAGAAAATATTGTTGGTATTGGAACAAATATTCAAGACAAAGTCAATTCTGTAATCGACAATTACATTAACACGACTTTTCTACCAATAATTGATAGCTTCTCTGACAGCCATAATCCCGACTTGGACTTCTCTATAATTATGAACGACAAAGAAGTTCTTTGGCATCCAAAATTGGGCAATCTGACACTTCAGGGACAATGGAATGACCAACCTGAAAACGAATCACTCTTTGAAATCATCAAAGACAAACTAAAATATAAACTGACATCAAATAAATTAAATTGGTTGAAAATTTATATTTCAAAACGAGCAGACGGAACAATAATCGGAGAAAGTCTTTTTAACAATGAACCTTGGGAAGAAGGTTTGGCAGACATTACAGAATATGCAAAATCGTGGAGATTGAAAAGCGACTTTCAAGGACTTAAACAATTTATAATGTTCAGAAAATGTGATGTTTATGATAAATAAAAACCCTACCGCCAACATCGGTTTGACAATAGAGCCGGTGACGTGCTTCGTATGACGGTTCTTTGTATAATTGTAGTGCGGTTCTTCGTATGAAGTTTAGTGGTTAAAATCGCCACCTTCGTCAAGCGTTCCGATGTGGCGGAAGCCCGAAAGGATTTCGCCACATCGGAACGGGGCTTCACGCACCAGCTATGCGAAGCCCTACGGGACTTCGCATAGCTATCGATGGCTTTGCGAGAGCGGCATTTTAGCCGAAATTTTCAAGCGAAGACCGAACTTCAAATATACGAAAAAGTTTCAATCGGAGATGTTTCCTGCCGCTCTTGCAAAGCCACTTGTTATAGCCAGTGGTTATTATTTTCTGTCTGTGTTTAGCAACCAATTAAATACGTTTAAATGCTGTATTCCACTTCGGTTTTGCGTAAATCCATCAGTTGTGAGCAAATATTTAGGATAGTTATCATTTATTTTTTCTAATGCCCCAAATTCACGTTCTACGGTACTTTCGTTAGTCATCTGCCAAGCTACTTGATAATACTCAATATCTCCAGTTTTGGTTTTACAAACAAAATCGACTTCGCTGTTTCTACTTGTTCCTGTCCAGATTTTATTACCTCTGCGAAGTAGTTCCAAGTAAACAATGTTTTCTAAAATATGCCCTCTGTCGTTAGTACGTTCTTTACCCATAAAAATATTTAGCAGTCCCATATCTACCAAGTAATATTTCTCCTGTGTAGCTAATTGTTTTCTGCCTTTTAGGTCAAAGCGGTTTACTTTATAGAATACAAAACTTGCTACCAAATATCCCAAATATTTCTCAACAGTATCTCGATGAATGCTTTGCCCATCTTGTTTCAAAATAGTTGAGATATTATTTGGAGAAAGAGCATTTCCCACATTTGAAGCCATAAATTTAACAATGTTTTCAAATGCTCTTTTATCGTTTATTTGGTGTCGTTGTGTAATATCTTTTTCTACAATAGTCGTATAAATAGCTTCCAGATATTCGTAAATTTTATCATAGCCGTCTTTACGCAATGCTACGCCTTTGGGCAATGATGTTTCATTTACATAATCAAAAAATAAAGGTTCGTAGTTCAAGTATTTGTTACTAATGTCAATGCCTCGTGCCGTTAAATATTCATTGAATGAAAAGGGTAAAATTGAAATTTCGATGTAGCGACCGCTTAACAAAGTGGCTAATTCACTTGATAATAGAAAGGCGTTTGAGCCTGTGATATAAACGTCCACATTTTTGGATGCGAACAGTCCGTCCACCAATTTTTCAAACAATGGAATGTTTTGTACTTCGTCCAAAAATATATAGTTAGGCTTATCTGCTTGTAACTTCTTTTTGATGTCAAAATAAATGTCGTCCCAATTTTTTCCTACAAAATTTTCGGGTAACTCAAAATTGTAGAACTGAATTTGTCGTTTACCAACACCTGCTTTAAGTAACAGCTCCCAATACAATTCCAAAAGTGTCGATTTGCCCGACCTACGTAAACCGCTAACTACTTTTATAAGGTCTTTATCCTTATATGACAGCAGTTTTTCTATATATTCCTTACGGTTAGTATAATTTTTCATAATACAAAAGTGCAAAATAAATTAGCGAAACTTGCGTTTTTTACAAGTTTTGCTAATTTATTTAAGGATGGCAGCTGTTTCTTAATCCTCATTTATAGGGATATGCTTTTCTTTGCAATAATTTTCTACATCTGTATCATTTGCAAAGTAGCTGTCGCAAAATTAGCTTCGCTGCTACTTCGTGGTCGTCAAGTTCCTTTTCTGCTCCCGAAACATATTTTTCACTTGCAGTCATTAATTTTTCTGTTTGTTCGATAAATTTTTCAAACTCTTTATTCATTTTAGGTGGCTTCTATAATTTAAATCATTGTTATTCAAGTAATTATACGTATATTTGCGTATAATTTAACACGAAAACAATATGACATCACAAGAGTATAAAACCAATGGCCAAAAAGGATTATTTGACGAGCAATTTACTATTGAACGTTTGTCTGCAATTGGCAACCCATTAGAAATAATAAGCGATGTTGTTGATTTTGAGGCATTTCGCAACACATTAGCATCTAACTTATTAAATACAGAAAAGAAAAACCAAAAAAATAATCCGAAAATACCGGCTTAAAAACCAAATACACAAAAAAGGATACAGAGGTAACCCTTTGACGGATAAACAAAAAGCAAAAAATAAGATAAAATCTAAAACAAGGGTAAGAGTAGAACACGTATTTGATTTTATGGAACAAAGCATGAACGGGCTTGCTGTTAAATCTGTAGGAATAGCAAGAGCAACAGGTATAATCGAACTCATCAATCTTACCTACAACTTATTCAGGCTTGAACAAGTTCAAAGATTAAATCTATTTACATCGTAATATGCTATTAATTAGTTGTGAATTATCGAATAAAGAATAAAAAAAACTAATTTTTAGAACCCACCTCTAATAATTCCGTAAGATTTGTACCTTTTCGGGCAGCTCTTTCGATACTTGCATTTAACTCAAAGCCAATTAAAAGAACAATAGAAACCCAGTAAAACCATACCAACAAAATGATAACGGCGGTTAAACTACCATACACTTTGTTGTAATTGCCAAAGTTGGAAATAAAAAAACGAAACCCAATGGTAGCTAACATCATCAGTAATCCGGCTAAAAACG
Organism: Bacteroidia bacterium; assembly: GCA_026932145.1. Taxonomy (NCBI): domain Bacteria; kingdom Pseudomonadati; phylum Bacteroidota; class Bacteroidia; species Bacteroidia bacterium. The sequence goes on along the minus strand of JAIXKT010000054.1, from coordinate 170,968 downwards.
AACCGGGGCCTGTCTTATGGAATTTTTTATCAACTGAGGGAACTGCCCAGTAGATAAATGAAAGAACGCCAAATAACAGTAGTAAATTGATTAGCCAATTAAGTAGATGTAATAAAAAATAAGGGACTTTTCCGCCTATAATGTGCTGTTTTCCTAAATAACTGATGCCAAACTCGCCAAAAATCAAGGCTGCGGCTCCAATAATTAATAAGAGAAATAACACAAAAAAGATTCCGACTGCTAAAAGTCTTTCTTGAAAAACGTTTCTGCGATAAAAATACCGCTTATTGAAGCAAGCCATCATCGTGATGATGCTTCGGGTAGAGCTATACAAAAGCAGCAAAAAACTGATTGAAATAACTCCCCATCCGCGTTTTTCAAAACTGGTGCTTATGATACCGTTTATCAGAGAAATCCCTTCTTGGGGCAAATAAGTAGAAAGCCATTGATGAACGGTTTCCCGAAAATTGGGTATCGGGATGTATGGAACTAATGTGAAAATAAAAATAAGGGAGGGAATCAAGGCAAAGAAAAAGTTGTAAGCCATTGCGTTAGCCCTTAAAACAAAGGCCGGATCCCTAACGTCTTTCCAAAATAACTTAATCACATAAAACAAGCCTACACCGCCGAAGCCCGGCGGCTGAAAGTTCTTTAGCCCTACAACAGTCTTTTTTACGAGTGCGTGCTTATGCCAAGAGTTTATTATCTTAGGAATCATCTCGGTGCGTTTGGTGGTGATGTCTATTGGGAATATGTGTAATATAAACATCAGAGGACTGTACTGTATTTATGGTGTTTTCTTCATAGTTCTTTTTATTAGTTCCCTGATAACCAGTTTGTTCTACTTTTTCTTCTATGATAAGGCTCTCTGTAAAGATGCTTTCCGGATGTGGATAGTTGTAGTATAAAGTAGGTTTAAAGATAATATTAGGGATGGTTTCCGGTAATACATTTTTGCTTTCTCCCGCCCATTGTTGCATATTATCTGTATTTTTTTCGGGTGTGCTATCCCAGTTAAAAAATGTTGGGTCTTGGCTCCAATGTACCCAAGTGGGAACTCCATCTTGCACGATTTTATGGATACGAACTTTTACGGGCTGTTTCGTATTCACTTTTTCAATAGTTGACTTTGAAGCCCATACACTTATTTTTTTCCCTGCGGGATGTCTTATCTGCAATATTTTGGCTTTTTCTCCCAGATATTGTCCACTAAAATAGCAGTACCAATCTTCTTTATGGGTAAGTAGTAATAAGCTGATTACAAGTTCATTAGAATCCTTTCCTTCAATAAACTGAATAGGTTGCTCATTAAATTTTTCCCAAATAGAATCTAACTTAGCAAAGTATTTTGAGGCATTTTGGGTTCTTTGCGCTGCATTATTTTCAAACTGCCATACTTCTCGAATGGAGTTAAAAGCTATTTTGAATAATAATAATAACTGATTACGTTCCCTTTCAGGGATAAGAAGCATTTTTTCTGTGAGTTCTGCTGGAATAGGTAATTCTATTTCTGTATGGTTGAGCGCATATACCTTTGAGGGTTCTGATGATAATTTTAATTTACGTTTGTAAGCTATAATGAACACTACGATGAAAGCGGCCGCTATGAAGGGCACATAACTCCAGATAATTGGTTCATGGAGTTGGGCTTTTTCAAAAGCAGATAATCGCCTGCCTACTAATAGTTCGTTACGGGAAAACTTGCATTCACTTTCTTCGGGTTCTTGGTTAGCTAATAAGGAACCGCTATATTCTTCAAAATCCAAACGATATGCGTTTGAGTAGGCTTTGAAGGCTTCGGCACAATTTCTAAGTTTGACATAGGTTTGAGCAAGTGTTACAAAAGTTCTGATTCTCAATTCTGTATTTATACAGACTTCGGCAGCTTGGGCAAAGATAACTGCCGCAGAATCATATTGTTGCTTTTCTAAAAGATTGTTTCCGATGCGCATCAAGCCATTATAATCCGGTGTTATTTCAAGGCTGTTAGATGTTTCTGTTTCGTTATTATCTAAATTGTCATTTACTTGAAAAACGGGTTCATTGGATTTCTTCAGGTCATCTACGGTAAAGTGGCAATAGGTTAAAAATTCTTGAAATTTTTCTGCTGAACTTGCGCCGCCTTTATCGGGTTCGATTTTTTGGGCTTTTGCTAAAAATGGTTTCGCAGAATTACAGTTTTTTTGTTTTTTATAGCATAAAGCAATTTGATAACAGGCTTTGGCTCCATATTTCGCAGTATCAGACAAATAGGCCAGTTGAAAATAATTTATGGCTTGGGGATAGTTTTTTTGGTCATAGGCAGTTTTTCCTCTTTGGAACCATTGTTTAGCAAATGTAGGGTCTATGTTTTTGGGGGGCGGAGTGATTTGGGGCTGATTACCTGATTCTATTTTTAAGTCGTTGATAGTAAAGTTACACTTAGATAGTTGCTCTATAAACTTATCTTTGGAGCTTGCCCCGCCTGCAACGGAATCTTGTTTGAAGGCTTTTGTGAAATATTCTTTGGCATCTAAGCAGTTTTTTTGCTTTACATAGCTCAGCGCAATATGGTAGTTTCCCTTGCCGCCGTATTGCTTAGGGTCTTTATTAACAGCATCTTGAAAATATTCTCGTGCTTTGCTATATTTTTTTTGCTCGTATAGACTCTTTCCGGTTTCAAATAATTCTTTAGATTGGCTTTGGCCAAAAGTTTGCAGTTGTGGAAAGCACCATAAACCGAGTAAAAAGAATACATATAAACGGGAAAAAAACATAGCGTTAATAAAATTTTAAAAAAATATTCTGATAGTGAAAACTTAAAGCACGTAATACTTTGGATGTTTAAATTAGGATAAATTGAAATAATACCTATATTTTAGATTGCTAAGTTACTAAGAATCGTTGGCTACGGTTCAGAATGAATAATAAAAAAAGTAAGAAAAAATAACGCTATTGTTTTACTGTCAAGCCAATATAACAGTTATTTAACTTCATTACCAAAACGCAAAAATAAGTTATCTATGGCTAAAATAGCCATAGATAACTTATTACAAATCAGGAACAGGCACAGCTACGTTTATCAGCGAAACTATGGTTTATATCCTTTCGGGAGTTGTAAGCGGCATTTTTACCACTTTGCATTAGGCTCTAAGCGAAATACTTCTGTCATTTCCTCTATTAGTTGGTAAAAGTCTTTGGTGTGATTTCCTGATCTGCCTCCGTAATGTTCTTCTATTGATAGGTGCTTAGGGATGGTTAAATTAGCTTGGGTGATTATTTTTTGGGTTGCGTGTTGCCAGCGTTCGGTTAGTTCTTTTAGAGCGGGCAATATGTTCATGGAGCAGAGCTGATTAATGTATTCTGTGGGTTCAAATAAGCTATATGCTTTTGGGTATATTTGATTAATAGCGTGTTGCAGCCGTTCGTTACTTTCGGTATTGGCTTTTCCTAATTGAAGTATCCAAGTATTTGCATGCAGTAAATGGTATTTCATTTCTTTCAGGATTCTGGATGCAATTCCGGCTATTGCGGGGTTTTGTATTTTTTGTACTGCTTCTAACCAAATTATTTTTCCGTAGTCATACAAAAATTGTCTTATTAGAGCATCTTCGTATTTGTCTGTATAAAACTGGGTTAGGTGGCAGCATTGGTATTCGGTAGGGTTTCGGGCAAAGGCCATGATGTCTGGATTTTCAAATCCTGATTCTTCGTGAAGCCATGTGAACCATGCAAGCGCATGGCCTAACTGGTCTTGTGCCATTGAAGAAAAAGCGATGTCTTCTTCTAAAATCGGGCCTAAGCCAGTCCATTCAGAATTACGATGCCCCATAAATAAATCGTCATCAGCAAATTGAATTATTAGTCGGCTAAGTTCGGGTGTTATCATGGTTTCGGTTGTTTGGGCTTTAGCTTAAATTTCTTATCGTTCGTGCTTTCCGGCTGGTTATCTGTCTTGGCAGATGTATCTGAAGTCTTGGTCGCTTTATTCAGTTGGTTTTCCTTTTTAAACTGGTTAATCGTTTCTCTTACTTTATAGCCGGAGGCTTCTCGATAGCTTTTGTCAAAGGTTTGTTCAAATAGAGATTGGTCGTCATAATCAGTAGCGTATATGTCTTGGGTTTTTACGACCCATAAATTGACACATTTTTGCCGCCTTGCATATTGTTCTTTGGCAAAAACCATAGCCATTTCCGGAGAAGGAGCGTGTATAATGCCAACGTGGGTGTGCTGATCCCCCCTGCTCTTTTGGTGAAAAACCTCATAGGTTTGCCATTGGTCCATATCTTCTAATCGCTCTATATCGTCTAACAAAGAGACTCGGTTAATTCTGGGATCTAATGAAGCCATATACAAAAGTAAGAATTTATACATGATTTTTAGTTTTTTCTAAAAATTATAGCTTGTAGCTCTGAAAGTATGATAAAAAGATAGGAACGAAAAGTAGCTTTTTATTATCTTTGGTACTAAAATGAAAATCAGAACGGACTATCATTGGGTAGCGTTATTAGAAATTTATCTAAAAAGTAAATGGCATTAAGCTGGAACGAAATAAAAGACAGAGCATTATCATTCTCAACAGAATGGGCGGGCACTTCAAACGAAGAAGCAGACGCAAAACCATTTTTAGTTGAGTTTTTTAACGTGTTTGGCATTAGCAGTAAACGTGTTTCGACCTTTGAACACAGAGTAAAAAAACTTGACGACAAGGACGGCTATATTGACCTGCTTTGGAAAGGAACGATTTTAATTGAAATGAAAAGCCGAGGCAAAAACCTTGACAAAGCCTACCAACAAGCAAAAGAATATACACACGGACTAAAACAACACGAGTTACCGAAATACATTCTTATTTCCGACTTTGAAAACTTTAGGCTTTACGACCTTGATGAAGATAAAACCGTAGAATTTAAACTCAACGACCTTGTAAATAATGCTCAGCATTTCGGTTACATTTTAGGTTATCAAAAAAAGGTTTACAAAGAGCAAGACCCTGCAAACATTAAAGCAGCGGAGTTAATGGGTAAACTTCACGACAGACTTGAAGAAATCGGCTACAGAGGACATCCATTAGAAGTTTACTTGGTTCGTATTCTGTTTTTACTGTTCGCAGAAGACACAACAATTTTCAACAAACAACAATTTCAAGAATATATTGAACAACGCACGAACGAAGACGGAAGCGACCTTGCAGCTAAATTGCAAGAGTTGTTTCAAGTATTAAATACACCCAAGGAAAAACGTTTTAAAAATCTTGACGAGCAACTTGCCGACTTTCCGTATGTAAACGGAAAACTTTTTGAAGAAAACTTGCCTACGGCAAGTTTCGACACAAAAATGCGGCAATCTTTATTGAATTGCTGCTATATGGATTGGAGTAAAATATCGCCAGCGATATTTGGTTCAATGTTTCAAAGTGTAATGAACCCAAAAGAACGTAGAAACTTGGGGGCGCATTACACAAGCGAAACCAACATTTTAAAACTTATCAAACCGCTTTTCTTGGACGACCTTTGGAAAGAATTTGATACTTCAGCAGGCTCAGCACCCAAATTAAGAGAGTTTCATAAAAAACTAAGCACACTCAAATTTCTTGACCCTGCGTGTGGTTGCGGAAACTTCCTTGTAATTACATACAGAGAATTGCGTTTGCTTGAAATTGAAATTTTAAGAGCACTCAATAAATCAGGACAAAGAGTAATTGATGTAAGAGATATTATTTGGCTTGACGTTGATATGATGCACGGAATTGAATATGAAGAATTTCCTGCACAAATCGCGCAAGTTGCCATGTGGCTTATTGACCACCAAATGAATATGCAAATTAGCAACGAGTTTGGGCAATACTTTGTGCGTTTGCCTCTGAAAAAAGCAGCTAAAATTGTTCACGGTGATGCTTTAAAAATAGATTGGACTACACTTAAAACACAAGAAGTAACTTACATTGTTACTGATGATTTGAATTATAAAATTGTGCAAGAACCACAAGCTACTTATGGCACCGTAAATGTGATTACAAAAAACGTAAACCAAGTTTTATCTAATGAAAATTTTCCTGAATCAAGAAAAACCGAACACATAAACTACAGCTATATTTTAGGAAACCCGCCTTTTATTGGTTCTAAAATAATGAAGCAAAGTCAGCGTGACCAAATTGTAAAGTTGTTTGACAATGCAGACGGGAGTGGAGTTTTAGACTATGTAACAGGTTGGTATATCAAAGCAGCAAAATACATACAAGACACAAAAATTAAAGTTGCCTTTGTTTCCACAAATTCCATTGTTCAAGGAGAGCAAACGAGTATTCTTTGGGGACAAATGCTGAACAAATACAATATTAAAATTCATTTTGCACACCGCACTTTTAAATGGAGTAACGAGGCAAAAGGAAATGCGGCTGTTTATTGTGTTATTGTTGGCTTCGCCAATTTTGACACTAACGAAAAACGAATTTTTGAATACGAAGACATAAAAGGTGAAGCCCACGAAATAAAGGCAAAAAACATCAATCCGTATTTGGTTGACGCAAAAGATTTTCTAATAACAAAAAGATCTTCTCCCCTTTGCAATGTTCCTAAAATGAGTTTTGGAAATATGCCTTTGGACGGTGGTAATTTGCTGTTATCTGACGAAGAGAAAAATGAATTTATTTTAAAAGAACCCAAAGCAAAGAAATTTATTAAGCCATTAATTTCAGCTTATGAATTTTTAAATGGGCAAAAACGTTGGTGCTTATGGCTTATAGATGCTGAACCAAATGAATTGAGACAAATGCCAGAGATATTAAAACGCGTTGAATCAGTTAAAAAATTTAGACTTGACAGTGTTAGAAAACAAACTATTGAAAAAGCAAATCAACCAACTTTATTTGGTGAAATAAGGGATTTTGGCAAATCATATATTTTAATTCCAAGGGTTTCATCTGAAAACCGCAAATACATACCATTGGCTTTTTTTGACAATACCAATATTGCAAGTGATACTTGTATGACCGTACCTAATGCAGAGTTATTTCATTTTGGAATTTTAATGTCTGCAATGCATATGGCTTGGGTTAAATCTGTTTGCGGAAGATTAGAAAGCCGATACAGATATTCTAAAGATATTGTTTACAACAATTATCCTTGGCCAGAAAATCCATCGGAAAAACAAATTAAAGCCATAGAAACAGCAGCACAAAAGGTTTTAGATACAAGGCTTCAATTTCCAAACAGTTCACTTGCCGACCTTTACGACCCACTCACAATGCCGCCGGCTTTAGTAAAAGCTCATAATGAGTTAGATAAAGCCGTTGATTTGGCATATAGACCGCAAACGTTTACAAGTGAGGCCAACAGAATGGTGTTTTTATTTGAACTATATGAAAAATATACAGCAGATTTGTTCACCAAAGAAAAAATGAAGAAACCCAAAAAGAAAAAGACAGAATAAGAAACAGCTACTTTTGTAGCATAGATTTAATTGCTGAACCTGTAGCACCTGCCAAGCCGGTTATGATTCCGCCGATAAGAATCGTTATTGCCAATGTAAGCGCAGGGTGTGGAAGTGAAAACATTTCAGCAATACGGATAGGAAGTTTTCCCTGAGAAAATAGATACAGATAGGTTGCCGGCAATCCCCAGACAAGTATTCCCGTTAAAGTCGCCCACAGGTAATCCCGAAACACTGCACTACTACCCAGCATCAAAAATACCAGAAAAGCTATTATTGCCGTACCCCAAAACGGCAAGACCCAACCCAGTAGTAATGATAATATTAACGCTATTAAAAAAGCTTTCATTGAAAGGATTTAACGCTTATTTCATGGTTATTTGTTGGTTAATATTAACAACAAAGTCCACGATTCTATCGGAAGACTTTCCGATTTCTTGTAAAAATGGGGTTGCATGAAACCCAATTACAAACATCAATATAACTAACGGCATGAGTATCAATACTTCATTGCGCGTTAAATCTGTTAATTCTTTGTTTTCTTGTTTATCTAATTCGCCGAACATCACTCGTCTAAACATCCAGAGCATATAAATTGCAGCGATAATAACTCCCGTTGCAGAAATTATGGCAAAAGATTTACCGATAAATGTAGATTGGAATGAGCCGATTAGCACCAAAAATTCTCCTACAAAGCCATTAAGGCCCGGCAAGCCGATTGATGATAATGTAGCAATCATAAAAAACAGTGTAAATATAGGTATTTGCTTTGCAAGTCCTTGAAAATCTTTGATTTCGCGTGTATGGCGACGGTCATAAATCATCCCGATAATGAGGAATAATGCGCCGGTGGAAATACCGTGATTGACCATTTGCAAAACAGCTCCGCTCATTGCGTCCGGGTTCATCGAAAAAATTCCTAAAATAATGAATCCCATGTGTGCTACCGAAGAGTAGGCTATCAGTTTCTTAATATCCGTTTGAACCATGGAAACCATTGCTCCGTAGATAATACCGATTACCCCTAACGTACATAAGTAAGGAGCAAACATAACTGATGCTTGTGGGAAAAAGGGTAAACAAAACCGGACTAAGCCATAAGTACCCATCTTTAAAAGTACCCCCGCCAAAATAACAGATCCGGAGGTTGGAGCCTGAACGTGCGCATCCGGTAACCAAGTGTGTAACGGAAATAAAGGCACTTTAATGGCAAAACTCAATGCAAAACCTAAAAACAACCACGACTGAATATCCGAAGGTATCTTGAGATTGATTAACTTATAAAAATCCGTAGTAAAAATCCCCGCATTATCTTGAGCGGCTAAGTTGCCAATGTATAAAATAGCAACTAACATCATTAAAGAACCAACCAGTGTATATAAAAAGAACTTTACCGCTGCGTAAATTCGGTTTTTACCCCCCCAAATCCCTATCAATAAATACATTGGTATTAAACCAAGTTCAAAAAACAGATAGAATAAAATCAAGTCTAAGGATACAAATACACCTAATACTCCACAGAACAGCAAAAGCAACAACATATAGTATTGCTTTTCTTTTTCATGTACCGAAGACCATGAAAACCAAATAGATAAAGGAAATAATAGGGTAGTAAGCAGCACTAAGTAAATGGAAATGCCATCCACACCGGTCATAAATTTAATATCAAAACGAGTGTACCATTCAGGGCCTAAGTGGCCACCAAACCAATTCCATGTTGTTTGTAGAACCATCCCGTCAGTAGCAGCTTCCACAGTACTAAACCTCAGGTACTGAAAATAAAGAACCCAAGATAATAGCATCGGTATTACTGAAAAGAATAAGGCTGCATATTTAACCTGTTTATCTTTCATTGCCCAAAGCACCGGAATACCTATTAAAGGTAAAAAGATAAGGACATTGAGCAAAGCACTAGCTGTTTCTTTCTCCATGATGGTAAAAATCGCCCAAAGATAGCGCAATTTCAACTACTTGTCCAAATTTAATACACAATTTCAGGCCATTTTTTTACCGTTATTGAAGCCCTAAATAACTACATAACTTTTTTTGTATTCCTAACCGACAGCTAAAGCACTACCATGACTCAAAAAATACAGCAATAAAGCTATATCAATCTTTAAATATGGGTTCGGTTATGTGTCAAGAACATTTATTTTAAAATATAACAACCTAAATATCAACTATTTAATTTTTTTTGTGTACTTAGCTTAATTATAACTGAATTCAAATAAAACACCCGCTACTGTAATCCGATTTTGAAAAATACAGTAGCGGGTTATGTGATAAAGTTATAAATTTGATACGAAGTTGTTTCGCTGTGGTTAGGCGTATGTATAAAATCCTTTTCCGGTTTTTTTACCTAAATGGCCTGCTGCAACCATATTTACCAATAGGGGACATGGGGCAAATTTCGGGTTTCCAAAACCTTCGTATAAAACTTTTAAGATAGCTAAAACTACATCTAAGCCGATAAAGTCTGCTAAGGCTAAGGGGCCCATTGGGTGCGCCATGCCTAACTTCATTACCGAATCAATAGCTTCTTTGGTAGCAATTCCCTCATATAAAGTATAAATAGCTTCATTAATCATCGGGATTAAGATTCTATTGGCTACAAATCCCGGATAGTCGTTTACTTCTACCGGTTCTTTTCCTAAGTCGCGGCTTATTGTTAATATTGTTTCTAAGCAGGAAGCACTGGTATCATAGCCTTTGATGATTTCAACGAGTTTCATCATTGGCACGGGGTTCATAAAGTGCATTCCGATTACGGATTGGCTACGCTTGGTTACGGCAGCAATTTGGGTTATTGAGATAGAGGAGGTATTGGAAGCTAAAATGGCATTCGCCGGAGCATAGGTATCTATTTCTCTGAATATTTTGAGTTTTAGTTCCATATTTTCAGTGGCGGCTTCTACCACTAAATTGCTGCTGGAAACTCCTTCTTGTAATGAAGTAACAGGTTTAATATTGGCTAATGTCTTAGCTTTAGCTTCTTCGGTGATAGTTCCTTTTTTTACCTGCCGGTCTAAATTTCCGGAAATTGTACTGAGTGCTGCGCTTAGCCTGTCTTGGCTGATGTCAATAAGTGTTACAGAATAGCCGGATTGGGCAAATACGTGTGCAATACCGTTTCCCATAGTTCCGGCACCGATTACGGATACATTTTGGTAGCCTTGAATCATTTTTATTTAGGTTTATTAGTAGAATTATTGTTGCTGTTTGGGTCTGACTTGGGTTTATTTTTCTTCAAGTCAAGGTTATATTGTTTAAGGCGTTTTGCCTCTTCTTCATATTGTTTTTGGATGACTTTGGGGTCATATTTTTTGAGTGAAGGATCATAAACGGTTACATTTTTTTGGAATACAAAAAAACCTTTTCGTTGGTCATGATAGCGGTTCACAAAGCGAAGTGCGTCATAAGACCCGTCTGCGCCGTAGTCCCATGAGTTTGAGGTAGGGTTGGTTTTATTGGATTTTGCTAAATGGTCAAAAACAATTGCTAACTTCTTCTTTTTAGATTTTTTTCCTTCTATAAATGCTTGATTACAAGAAAAATTTGCATTATCAGAATACTCAAAAATGATACGATGTTTGGGAATTCCTGTTCCTGCATAGAATATAGGTGCTCCAAAATAGATTTTGGAACTGTCTTCGCGGGGGAAAATTATTACGTCTATAACTTTATATTGGGTGGCGTTATCATGGCCGTTCCAGCCAAGAAGTACGTAAAATTTTACTTTTTCTTTCTTTAAGCCGGGAGTCAAGGCTTTTTGGCGAAAAAACGTTCCCGTATAAGTCAAAACGCCATAGTCAGAATATCTGGGTTTGTAATATATCGCGCCAAACCACTCTCCTTTGGTAAGTGGTGTAGATTCTAAAGCTACATTGTAATCAACGTTATCTCGTAATTCTGTTACTATTATTCTGTGCTGATTTTTGCCAAAAAAGTGCTTTCTTTGGATAATTCCATAGTAACGGCAGTTTTTTTCTTTATCTACAATTTGCCAAGTAAATATCCGAAAGGAGTTATCTGCTGGGCTGATTCGTGAAACCGTTATGAGGGAATCGAACGGATAGTCATAACTATCTGCTCTCTTTAATACCGTTTTCAATCTCTGGATAAAGCGTTCATTCAGTGCTATTTTGTATTCAATTGAATCATGGGTTAGGATGTCTGTTCCCCATACTTTCAATTCTTTTTCGATGTCCGCTAATGGACGTGCTTCATCTCCGTCTAAGGCAAATCCACGAAAGGATAGCAAGAAAAAAAAGGTTCCTAAAACTACTAATAACTTCTTCTGCACAACTTTGTTGATTTTGCGCCCAAAGTTAATATAATTTTGCTTACTAAGACCTTTTTAACCAGAATAAAGTTTTAACAACTATGGCATTAACACCAACTTCTGTGTTTGGGAATAGGATTGGTTTTTTACTTCTACAAGATACGTCCCGGGAGGTATATCATCTAAGGGGATGATGGTTTGGAGTTCATTTATCGGTGTTTTTTTTATTATTTTTCCGGTTAAATCATGTATAATCATTTGGGTTTCAGGTTTTAGCTGAATAAATTCTAAGGTGCAGTAGTTTTTTGCCGGATTCGGGAAAATACGCCAATTTAGCCAGCTATCTGCCTCTCTTGAAGTTATTCCAAACGAAGGATCTATGTAAAAGCCTTCATTTTTGTCCAAAATCCATTGTTTGGGATCTGTTGTAATCTGGCTCACAGTGCCCTGAAAAGGAATTTTTAAAATGGTAGTTGGAACGGCTGCATGGTGAATGCGGACTATTGTATCCGGTTTAGAAGGGCTGCTTAGGCGTAATTCTAAGTCAGTGTCAAAAAAATCAGGGTTTATCGTTGAGCCAAATTGGTTTAATTCTATCCATAATGTATCTGCTACGCTATTCCAACGTCCGCTATAACTTGGATAACCTTCTCCATAAATCCATTGCTGAAAAAATGTTTGCCAAGACTTAGCGGTCATTTGTTCTACTAACTGAATAAAGTCTTCTGTGGTAGCCACAGAATGGCGAAATTGTTGTTGATAATTTTGCAGCACCGCGAAGAATAGAGAGTCGTTATTGAGCATAAACCGTAATGTATGGATTACGGCTGAGGCTTTGTTGTAGGTTAAACGGGAAGAAAACAGTCTATTTTGGCTTAAAGTATCTGTTACATAAACGCTCCCGTCCGGCTTAGATATGGCATTATCAAAAACATCATTCAGTTTTGTAGTTAAGTTTGCTGGTGTAAAGTGTTCATTATAAAGAATTTCTGCATAGCTTGCGAATCCTTCATTAAGCCATAGGTCTATCCAAGAGGCGCAGGTTACTTGGTCTCCAAACCATTGGTGCGCTAACTCGTGGGCAACTAACTCAGCATCAAAGAAACCTAAGGTCGTCATGGTTTGGTGCTCCATGCCGCCGGATATTGGAGCCATTTTGTGCCCGTATTTTTCTGCCGAAAAAGGATAAACTCCAAAAATATCCGAAAAATAACGCAACATAGCCGGCGTTTTGTCAATTTCAGATTGAAACTGAATTAAGGTCTGCGGGTTATCATAGATAAAATTCTGAAACAACACGGAATCCGGATAACCATTGATTTTCACTTTTTGGCTGTATTCAACATATTGCGCTACGGCAAAGGAAACTAAATAATAATCAATCGGATAGCGGCATTTCCATTCGTATCGAACTTTATTGGCAGGTAATGGAACTGTTGCTGTTAGGGTGCCATTTGAGCCAACTTTGTTGATGTTGCTGGTTGTGATAAAGACATACACAGAATCCAATTTATCATGTAAGATTTGCTTGCTTGGCCACCATTCAAATGCGCCGTAGGGTTCGCTTAGGGTGTAGGTTACTTGGTTTTGCCAAGTAGGGGAAGTCTCATTGAAGATACCGGAGCCAAGTGTAGGCGTTCCATGATAGTAAATTTGAAAATCCGCAGTTTGGCCTACCGAAATTATGTTGGACAAAAAAACCTGACTTTCGTCATTACTATGAAAAAAATTGCTCTTAACTCCATTAACCAACACAGAGTCAATTGTTAATTCAGCAGAAAGTTGAAATGCGAAAGTATCTAAGGCTTGTAAGGCAGTGGCGCGCAGCAAAGTATTTCCGGATATAGTTGTGGCGGTATGCTCTACCGATAAATTTAGCCATGCAAATCTTAAATCATAGCGGTTCATTAGGTCTATCTGTGCTTCAGAAGCCAATTGTGTTTTGTTAAAACGGTGGGGAGATAATCCGTTTTTAGGTTCATACTTACATATTTTCTGGCAATATCCGCCAATACAATATCCCCAAAACAATAGGAATATTGCTTGTGTGTAGAAAAGTCTCATCTTAAATGGTAGCTTAAAAAAACGGTTAAGTTATTATATTGATGTGTTTTATCAGCTATTTTGGAGTATTTTATTATTAGGCAGCAGCTATCTATTCAAAACTGTATTTACTGCTTCAATGATGTTTTGGCTGTCAAGTTTATATTTTGTCATTAGTTCGGTTGGGGTTCCGCTTTCGCCAAATGTATCTCGGACGGCTACTGTTTCTATCGGTGTTGGTAGTTTTTGGGATAGCACTCTGGCTATGCTTTCGCCCATACCGCCGGCTTCTTGATGCTCTTCGGCAGTAACCACCCGCCTTGTTTTAGCAGCACTTTTTAGAATTCCGAAAATATCTAATGGTTTGATTGTATGTACGTTAATAACTTCACAAGAAATCCCTTGTTGGTTTAAAGTGTCTGCTGCCTCTATTGCTTTCCATACAAGGTGACCGCAGGCAAAAATGGTTACGTCTTTTCCTTCCGTTAGTATCTGAACTTTTCCGATTTCAAAATTTGGGTCATTTTCTGTGGTGAAAATTGGCCATGCGGGTCTTCCGAAGCGTAAATAAGCTGGGCCGTAGTGCTTTTCTAAGGCTATGGTAGCCAATCGTGTTTGGTTATAGTCGCAGGGAACAATAACGGTCATGTTAGGCAGCATTTTCATCAGGCCGATGTCTTCTAAGGCTTGGTGGGTTGCGCCGTCTTCTCCGAGGGTTAAGCCGGCATGGGAAGCACAGATCTTAACATTCTTTTCAGAATAACACACCGATTGGCGAACTTGGTCATATACTCGACCGGCTGCGAAAATGGCAAATGTACCCACAAAGGGGATTTTTCCGCCAATAGTTAGTCCGGCGGCTACTCCTATCATATTGGCTTCTGCGATTCCGCACTGAAAAAACCGATCCGGATGCTGTTTTTGGAATGCTTCCATTTTCAAAGAGCCTGTTAGGTCTGCACACAAGGCTACTACGTTAGGATTTTTGTTTCCTAATTCTAACAATCCTGCTCCAAATCCGGAACGGGTGTCTTTTTGCCCGGAAACTGAAAAATGAGCCAAAATACTCATACTTTTATCTTAGGTAATGGTGTTTTTTTTAAATAATAATGCTGCGCTTTATGCTAATTTAGTATCTTATGAATGAAGAACTTAATTAATGGGAATGTGTTTCTATCAGTTGTGGTAAAGGCTCTAAACCAAGTAGTTGAAATAATTCTTGGTCTTCTATTTGTGATTTATTGGGCGTTGTCAGCAGTTTTTCGCCGGCGAAAATGGAGTTAGCACCGGCCAAGAAGCATATTGCTTGTTCTACGGTGCTCATGGTAGCTCTTCCGGCTGATAACCGTACCTTAGCTGCCGGCATGATGATGCGAGCCGTTGCCACCATTCTAAGTATGTCCCAAATCTGCACTCGGGGCTGATTTTCCAAGGGAGTTCCGGAAACGGGCACCAAAGCATTTACCGGCACTGAATCTGGGTAAGGATTTCGGTTCGCTAATATTTGTAGCATCCTAATTCTATCGCTATCGGATTCTCCTAAGCCGATAATACCTCCGCAGCATAGGGAAATACCTGCTTTCTGAACATTTTCCAACGTTCTTAATCTATCTTCATAGGTTCGGGTAGTGATTATTTCGCTATAATATTCCGGTGAGGTATCTAAATTATGATTATAGGCATCTAAGCCGGCTTCTTGAAGCCTTTTAGCCTGTTCTTCGGTCAACATTCCTAAGGTGCAGCAAACCTCTAAGCCGCGTTCTTTTACTTTACTGATTATATCTAAAATCTTATCAAAATCTTTATTATCACGTAGTTCACGCCAAGCAGCACCTAAGCATAAACGAGTTGAACCATTTTGCTTAGCTTCATCAGCCAAAGTTAATACCGTTTCAACGTCCATTAATTTATGAACTTCAATATCTGTTTGATACTTAACTGATTGAGAGCAGTAAGCACAGTCTTCGGTACAGCCTCCTGTTTTAATGGAAACTAAAGTACATACCTGAATCTGGTTGGGGTTATTATATTGACGGTGAACTGTTGCTGCCTGAAATACTAAGTCTAATATAGGTTGATGATAAATAGCCTGAATTTCTGCAAAACTCCACTCTTTTTGATTTTCTGACATATTTTATTTTGAATGGACAAAGTTAATTAGCCTTGCTTTATGAATCAATATAAAATAAACCATATCGTTTGAATCAGAGATTTTTCATCTTTTTTTGTAGCTCTTTATGTACCTTTGCAATCACTTAGCATTTGTATCTAATTTGCTGATAATCAATAAGAATTATTTTTTAGGTAAAATAATCAAACGTTTCTCTGTTCAGTTAAAATGAAAAATATATTTTCACTTGATGGTTTCTTTTTACTTATCTTGTTGATATTATTTACATTTCTGCTGCATTTGCCGTCATTGCACCTTAACTATTTTGCCAGCGATGAATCTATTTATTATCTGATAGCCCAAAAATTAAGCCAAGGAAAATTGCTCTACTTGGATATATGGGATCATAAGCCCCCAATGTTGTACTGGATTTATTGGCTTTATTATGAAGCGTTTGGGAGCAGTTCTTTACTCTTTATGCGAATAACAGGATGTTTGATTATACTGATATTAGCAATATACTTTAACGTAACCCTGTATAACCATAAGTTTATTTCCCAATATTCTTCACGAGCTTCTTTTTTGGTTATACTATTATTATCTGTGCCATTTCATATTCAGGAGACTAATGCTGAACTATGGATGCTCTCCGTTATTTGTATGGCTGAATTTAGCCTTTGGAGGCTGGTTACAGACGAAGGTTCAAATAGAAATAGCCAACTATTTTGGATAGGGGTAGCCTGTGGCTTTGCCATTACGTTAAAATATCAAGGGATATTTTTATATGCTGCGATTTTATTTGGCTATCTATGGGCAAGTAAATTTTCTTTTTCAGAAGTTATTTCCTTTCACATAGGTTCTTTGATTTTTCCGGTTATTGTGGTCATTATTTTGCACATACAAGGTGTACTGCCCAGTTTTTGGGAAATTGGGATTATTTATAATCTTGATTACATTCTGGATGGGGTATATTCCGGCAGCAAAATGGGTTGGGGAGATAATTTATTTGAAGTACTTAAATTATTTGGGTCTTTTTTGTTACTCGCCGGAATTGGGCTTTTATATTATCGCAATCGAATATTTTCTTTCAATACAAAGCAACGAAAGATAGAAATTTTGATGCTCTCATGGTTTATATTCGGATTATTTTCTGTATTGGTAGGGGGGAAACGTTTATATCCTCATTATTTGTATCTGATTGTGTTTCCAACTGTTTTTTATTTGATGATTTTTCATCACTCAAAAATTATGCCTCTCTTTAAAAGAACCGGTTTTGCTTTGTCCATACTATATCCCATTTTTACTTATTTGCTATTCTTGGTAGCTTATTCAGATACATTATTTGAAAAGGCAAGACCTTTTCTAAAAAAAGGTGGCTGGACAGAACATTGGCATGATGTTTATTCCCGAAATTCAACTATAGAACCACTAAAAAGCTGGTTACAAAGCCGTAGTATTCAGGAAGTATGGATTACAGATCAGCAGCCGGAACTATATTTACAGTTGAATCAGGCTTGTGCCGTAAAGTATGTAGATCCCGTTATGCTGAAAACAGTCTTTTATTGGGCAAGTCAAAATCCCGTGCCAATTATTGCCGATAAAAGTTTTACCATAACTCCTGAAGAGTTTTTCCTAACCTTCCAAAAAGAATTTCCAACTTGTATTATTGAAAAAGATGGTTTTTTTAGCACCATTAAGGAAAAACTACCCTTATTATTATCTGCGTATCAAAAAACCTATATTGCCGGATACTCTGTATATTACTTAGGGGCTGCACAGCGGCCAAACGTAGCTACATCCAAAATTGAATGTGCCTTAAATTAAATGAAGTTTTCGCTACCGAGAATTGCATCATTATTGGATAATGATAGCTTGCTCTAAGGCCGTTTTCTCATTAATTCGGAGCTTTAATAGATAATATCCTTGATTCAAACCCGCTAACTCATTGTTTTTCAGCAGCAAGATAGCTCCATAGGTTTGAGAGAGGTTGTATTGTTGTTCAAAAACGCATTTTCCGGTAGTATCATAGATTTGGCATACAGCCGTTCCGGTAGTATCGGTTTCGTGGAGGGCGATACCTAAAAAGGTAGTTGTAGGGTTGGGAAATACATAACGTTGGGGTGGTGGTGAAGCTGCTTTAAATAATATTCCGTAAGATTTGAGTGCATTTGGGATTCCGTAGCCATACAGGCTGTCGGGAGTTTGAAAGCGGTCTGCGGCACGTAATAAGGCATCTTTGATGCACCACGCAGGTTGATTAGGTGCAACTTGCCATAAGCAGGCAGCTAAACCGGCTAATAACGGGCAAGAAAAGGACGTTCCGTTAGCTGTTGCTATTTGGCCAGAGGGCGTAATCACGGAAGTTCTTTCGCCCATAGTCATCAAATCCGGTTTAATTTGCCCATCTATATTGTTGCCTACGCTGCTAAAAGAAGAACGAACTCCTACAGAGTTTACTGAACCCACGGCAATCACGCTGTCGCCGTCAGCAGGCGGAGTAATATAACGCCAGCTTTTATTACCTTCATTACCAGCACTATTGATAACCAAAATACCTTTTCGGGCGGCTATATTAGCAGCTTGTGTAATAGGAGCAGTATTTCCATCTAAGGTCTCACGGGTATGATTACCGATAGCATCATCAAAAGTAGTGTAACCCAATGAAGTTGAGAATATCATAGCACCTGCGCTATCAGCACGTTCCGCAGCAAGTACCCAGTTAAATTCCTCTGTTATCGTTTCTGAATAGTTATTTTCCGTAACATATAGCGCAAAGTTTGCTTGATATGCAGCTCCAGTTAAGCCACTTGAAGGATTGGCGGCAATAACAGAAAGCGTTTGTGTGCCATGTGAACCTTCATTATAAATCTCCGATGAGTTTGTAACAAAATTATAAGAATCTACAATGTCTATGTGTGAAAAAGCCGCTATCTTAGAAACATTTTCAAAGCCATTATCAAAGACGGCTATCAGAATATTGTTTCCTGTATAGCCAAGTTGATGCAGTTTATTGATATTCAATTGATTTAGCTGTGTATCGCTGGCTTGTTCAAGATTATTCGTTTTCAGGTGGTTTGAGATATTATCCGGTTTTTTGGCACGGCGGGTGCTGTCCCGAATAAAACCCTTTAAAGGGTTAATTTTTTGAATAAACCCAAGTTGTTTTACTTGGCTAAGTGTAGCGGAATCTAAGCGGCAAAAAGCACTATTCAACCAACGAGAAACGCCGGCAGGCTTAACTCCAACATCAGCTAAGGTTTGAAGATAACCCGAAAAAACCGGAAAATCAGCACTATCTAAAGGGATTTTGTGCAACATACGGCGTTTCAGTGCCTGAGCTGATAATGCCGGCTGAGAAACAGATTGTTTATCGGTAAATATTAACTGAAACCAACTGCCCGACTCTTGAGCATATAGCATATTCCCAACCCCCAGAATTAACACAAGCACCCAAAAACGATGGTTTATCTTAAACTTTTGCCCAATAAAACACATAAGTATTGAAGTTGTAAACTTTTATACAACATTTTTTTTACAAAAATACGACAAAACAACCTAACTTTGTGTTCTCTCTTAACCATGAAAGGTCTTCTTGATAAAGACTTACGTCCCAAAATAACACGTTGGCAAAAAATAAAACGCTTTTTAAAGCGTCCTTATCGTTTTTTGGTCATTAATAATGAAAATATAGAAAACGTTGGAGATATGACGGTTTCCTCCGGAGCCATTATTTTCTTTAGTAGTTTAACGATATTCCTGACGTTCTTTATCACCGCTATTTTGATTGTTTTCACCCCCATTCGAGAACTCATACCGGGCTATACAAATACTGAAATGATGAACAAAATCAAAGAGATGCGTGAAAAGGTCTTAGATATGGAAGTTATTATTGCTCAGCAAGATTCATTGATAGAAAACGTTAAGCGAATGGCAAACTTTACGGCTCAGGACTCCATCAAGGCACAAGGGAACACTCAAACGCAAGTTACGGCCAAGCCTGCTGAAAAAGAGCCACCGGTAGTAACTCCACCAGCACCCTCATCTGAATCGGCCACTCCTCCCAAAGCTGTATTAGCTTCGTATTCAGCGCAGCCTAAAAATATTTCTGACGTAGTTATCTCCTTGCTTCCTCCCGTTGACGGGGTTTTGACAAATAGCTACAATGAACAAGAACAACATTTTGGGATTGATATTGCGGCACAAAAAGATGCCTTAGTGCGGGCTGTTACTGCCGGAACAATCATTTTTTCAGAGTATTCCTACGAAACCGGCCACGTTATCGCCGTCGCTCATGCCAATAACTTAGTATCTTTTTACAAACACAATAGTTATGTTTTCAAAAAAGCCGGCAGCTACGTAGCCACCGGAGAAGCTATTGCTGTATTGGGTAATTCCGGCGAACAAACCACAGGCCCACATCTACACCTTGAACTCTGGAAAGACGGCAAACCCATCAACCCGCTACTATTCCTAAATTATTCACAAAAATAAAACTGCCATGAGTATAGCACCATTTTGCTTCAATCCATTTTCAGAAAATACCTATTTAATTTGGGATTCAAATAAACACTGTATTATTATAGATCCCGGCTGTAGTAATCAAGAAGAAGAACGTGAATTGGTATCCTTTATTTCTGATAAAGCGTTAAAACCGGTTCTTTTGCTAAACACCCATTGCCATATTGACCATATTTGGGGGAACTATTTTATTACCCAAAAATATCAGATTCCACTGCAAATACATTTAGACGATTTAAATTTGCTCCGTCAGGGTCAGATGCAGGCAAAGCATTTTGGGCTTTCATTACCGGCTTCTCCAGAACCCAATAGCTTTATAGATCCACAAAAACCAATTCAAGTTGGGGAGATAATATTACAAGTATTGCACACACCCGGGCATTCACAAGGGAGCGTTTGCTTCTGGAATCAACAAGAAGGCTATGTTTTATGCGGAGATGTATTATTTGCCGGAAGCATTGGCCGAACAGATTTACCCGGAGGGTCGTATCCAGTATTAATGCAAAGTTTAAATATCCTAACCAAAACATTGCCGCCAGAAACCATCGTTTATAGCGGGCACGGACAGGAAACTACTATCGGGAATGAGATTAAACATAATCCATTCCTAAATTAGTTACTGTAATTTTAGCATAACATCGCAGTTTATAGACAGTAGTCTATTAATTTTCATCAATTTTGCCGAATGATTCGTCTGTTATCGTTCCTTGGGGTATTTCTACTGTTGAATAACGTTGTAAGCGGGCAGCTTCTTTCCGAAGAGCAATTGAAGAAAATGCCAACCTGCCAGCGGGTTAAAGATGCCTTAGCCCAGCCGACTTTAATTTACAAATTGGACCTAAGCTACCACGAACTTACGTGGTTAGTTTCCGAAATTGGCATTTTACAAAAATTACAATGGTTAGACATCAGTAACAACAAAATTTCAATGCTCCCTAAAAATATCCGTAATCTAAAAGAACTACAATATTTTTATGCACAAAAAAATAAAATTGAAGATTTCCCGCCGGCATTAGCCGAATGTATTAGTTTAAACTACCTAAATCTTAGTAGTAATAAAATCCCCAAAGTTCCCTCCAATATATCTAATTTAACAAAACTCACTTGGCTTGACCTAAGCTGGAACGAACTTTCTTACTTGCCACCGGAATTTGGCGCACTTAAAAGCCTGCGTTATTGTGATTTACACCTTAGCGGCGTTAAAGAACTCCCTGATGAGTTTGGAAATCTGACTAACTTAGAGAACCTCAATATTGCCTCTAACCGTCTTACTAAACTTCCGGAAACGTTACAAAAACTACATAACCTCAGCATCTTAAATGTGGCTTACAATCAACTCACAACGTTCCCAATCTTTTTAGCAAAACTTGAAAAACTTGAAGTATTAAACCTTCGTAACAACCAAATTTCCTCCCTTCCCTCAGATTTAAAAGGTTTATCTCACCTAAAAGAACTTAACCTAAAAAACAACCCAATAGAAAAAACTGCTATTGAGCAGTTACGGCAAATGCTTCCACAGACTAAAGTTATCTTTTAGCCGTGATAAATCATCCTTTATTTCTATACAATTCTTTAACCAAGCAAAAGGAAAAATTTACCCCGATAAACAGCCCGTTTGTTGGGATATATTTATGTGGCCCTACTGTTTACGGAGACCCTCATTTGGGTCATGCAAGGCCGGCAATATGCTTTGATATATTATTTCGTTTTTTGAAATATTTAGGTTATCGGGTGCGCTATGTGCGAAACATCACTGATGTTGGTCATTTGGTAGGAGATGCTGATAGCGGCGAAGACAAGATTGGCCAGAAAGCAAAGCTGGAACAATTAGAACCTATGGAGGTTGCACAATACTACATTGACCGCTACCATAAGTTCATTGATTCCTTAAATGTTTTGCGCCCAAGCATTGAACCGCGTGCTACCGGCCACATTCCGGAGCAAATCAAGCTGATAAAGAGTATCTTAGACAATGGTTTTGCTTATGAAGTAAATGGTTCTGTTTATTTGGATGTTCCGAAATATGCGGCGCATTATGCTTACGGGTTACTTTCTGGGCGGGAATTAGATGACCTGATGAGCGGCACTCGGGAATTAGCCGGAGGAAGTGAAAAACGGCATCTAAGCGATTTTGCACTATGGAAGCGCGCAGAACCAGAACACCTGATGCGCTGGGAATCTCCCTGGAGTATTGGATTCCCCGGATGGCATATAGAGTGTACTGCAATGAGTACCAAATACTTAGGAAATCAGTTTGATATTCATGCAGGTGGTATAGACCTGCTGTTTCCGCACCATGAAGCCGAAATTGCCCAAGCTAATGCTTGCTCGCACCCTCACCCTCCTTCAAACGAAGCTAAATTTTGGCTGCATTGCAATATGATAACCATCAGCGGCAAAAAAATGGGAAAATCTCTCGGCAACTTCATCACCTTAGATGAATTTTATACCGGAAAGCATACCCTCTTATCACAATCCTATTCCCCGCAAACTATCCGCTTTTTTATCCTTCAAGCACATTACAGAAGCACTTTAGACTTTAGTAATGAAGCACTTATAGCCTCCGAAAAAGCCCTTAAACGGATCCAAACTGCATGGAAATTACTCCCTAATTTACCAACTGCCCCAAACTCTACCCTCAACATCAAGCAACTTCAAGAAAATTTGCTTTCAGCATTGTATGATGACTTAAACACAGCCATTGCCATAGCACACATTTTTGAAGCCGTATCTTGGATTCATGCAATACAGCAAGGTGTAGAAACTATCTCCCCACAGGATTTACAAGAGTTTCAGGAAACAATGAATATTTTTCTCAGCGAAGTTTTAGGAATACAACCTGATTTTCAGCAAAATACAAATACCCAATCTCTATCTGCGGCGATGAACCTTTTAATAGAAATCCGCCAACAGGCACGCTCCCAAAAAGACTTCAAAACCTCCGATAATATACGCGATAAATTGAAAGAAGCCGGAATTTTACTCAAAGACGGCAACAATACCACTACTTGGGAACTCCTATGAAACGGCATCCCCTGTGGATTCTAATCATCTGTTTATTGTGGGAAGCCTGCCAAACATCATCCACAAAAAAAGAACAAATAAATGAAAATCAAGATTCTACAAAGATAAATTGGCAAAAATATGTAGAAGGCTTGAACGAACAAATCAAAAAAAACCCGAATAACGCAAATACCTACTACGAACGGGCAATGGCTTACTACCGCACCAATGACTCTGCCCGCACCTGGAATGATATTCAACAAGCAGTTTTATTAGACTCCACCCAAGCCGATTACTTTTATTTTCGGGGCTTTTGCCAATATGTGTGGCAGCACAATGACTTCGGTATGGCTGATTTCCAAAAGGCCGTCGAACTAAAATCAGATAATCCCGAAACATATTACCAAATCGGGAATATCTATATGCTTCAAAATAAACCCAAAGAATCACTCAAATGGTATGACTTAGCCATCCAAAGAGACTCTCTTGACCCCGCCTACCCTTTTGCCAAAGGCTTTGCTTACGACAAGCTAAATCAGCTTCCGGCTGCTAAGCAAAACTACGAGCATTCCTTAACCTTAGATAGTTTGTATTCAAAAACAATTGGTGCCTATTTTGAATTACTACTTTATAAAGAAAAAAACTTTCAACAAGGGTTAGCTCTAAACAAACGATTATTGCGTCAAAATCCAAATCATCCTTTGGGGAAATACAATGTTGGAAATTATTATCTGTGGGAAGCACTTCGCACGCCGAACAGCAAATCCCACGAGCGAGAAACATTTGTCCGGTTAAGTATTGATGAATACGAAACAGCCATCATGGCGGATACAAATTTCACCAAAGCATTTTATCAACGTGGGTACGCTTTTTTCATGTTGCAGGAATTTAACCAAGCGTTATTAGATTTCCGGCGGGTAAGCCAATTAGACCCCAAAGATGAACGCGCTTACTTTATGCAAGCATCTATTTATGAGCATTTTCAAGATTATTCACAGGCATTGTCTTTGTATGAAAAAGCATTACAGTTAAAGCCAAACTGGAAAGACGCACAAGAAGCCGCACAAGAACTTCGTCAAAGGTAATAGTATTAACAAAATCTCGTAGATTTGTGCATACAATACCGGTAAGCTATGGATAGTATTTTGATTCGGAATGGGCGCATTGTTACAGCAGAAGCTGATTTTTTCGCAGATATTTATATCGTTGGAGAACATATTGCCGCTATTGGCAAAGATTTACCGTATTCTGCTACACAGACGATAGATGCTAACGGACTTTATGTGATTCCGGGCGGAATAGACCCCCACGTTCACTTAGAAATGCCTTTTATGGGAACTTTTTCCAGTGATGACTATTACACCGGAACCCGTGCCGCTTTATTCGGAGGTACTACTACTGTCATTGATTTTGTGCTGCAAACACAAGGCAGGCCACTTCATGAAGCCTATCACGCATGGCAAAATCGCGCCAAAAATAACGTAGTAGGCGACTACTCCTTCCATATTGCCGTTACAGACTTTAACCCAGAAACAGCCAATGAAATCCCCGATTTAATTCAAAAAGAAGGAATAACATCTTTCAAAACCTTTATGGCTTACAAAGGTGCGCTGATGATTGACGATCGCCAAATGACCGGGCTCATGCAGTTAATCAAACCTCATAATGCCTTAGTAACCGTTCATGCCACCAATGGCGATATGATAGATTACTTAGTGGCTAAATTTCGCTCTGAAGGAAAACTTTCTCCCTTGTATCATTACTTATCACAGCCAGAAATTACCGAAGCAGAAGCCTCCGGACGGTTCGCAGATATGACCTACTACACCGATACGCAAGGCTACATTGTGCACATGACTTGTGAAGGTGCGCTCAACCGTGTGCGAAAAGCAACATTCCGAAACCAAAAAATATTCGCAGAAACCTGCATTCAATACCTAATGCTTGATGCTTCTTTGTATGATAAAGGTTTTGAGTCTGCAAAATGGGTGATGTCGCCTCCACTACGGGAAAAGAAAGACCAAGAAGCACTGTGGGCAGGAATCAAGCAAGGGCTTGTACAGGTTGTAGCAACAGACCATTGTCCCTTTACATGGGATAAAAAACTGCTTGGTGAAAAAGACTTTTCCAAAATACCGAACGGGCACCCCGCTATAGAACACCGCATAGAACTACTGTTTTCAGAAGGAGTAGCCAAAAAACGAATTACTTTACAGGAGTTTGTGGCTCTCAGTGCAACCAATGCAGCCAAAATATTTGAACTCTATCCTCGAAAAGGAACGTTAGCCATTGGCAGTGATGCTGATATAGTTTTATTTAACCCCAATACAAAGCATATTATTTCGGCAAAAACACACCACATGAATGTGGATTATTCTGCTTATGAAGGAGTTGAAGTTACCGGAAAATGTGAAACAGTTATTTTAAGAGGCCAAGTAGTTGTTCAAAATAACGAATTTTTAGCACATCGAGGATACGGAAAATATCTGAAACGCAGATAATGAAAATTGCATTAGTCGGTTACGGGAAAATGGGGCAAAAAATAGCCGCTATTGCTGCTGAACGTGGGCACGAAATAGTAGCTATTGTAGATCCCGCCCACAGTTTACAAACTATTGCTGATTTCCCAAGAGCAGAGGTTTCGGTAGCCATTCAGTTCTCTACCCCCGAAGTATGTATCGGAAACATTCAAAAAATCATTGACTTAGGAATACCATTGGTAGAGGGTACTACCGGCTGGCAAAATTCCCTGCATCAGATAACTCAGTTGGTTACACAAAAAAAAGGTTCATTGGTGTGGGCCTCAAATTTTAGTGTAGGAGCATTACTATTTAGGCATACCATTCGCCACTTAGCGCAACTAATGGCCAAGCAGCCTCAATATGATTGTTTTATAGAAGAGAGGCATCATCGTCATAAATTAGATGGCCCAAGCGGAACCGGCCAAACAATTGCCCAAGATTTACTGGATATTCTTCCGCAAAAATCTTCCTTATCAGGAAACTCGATTTTAGCCAATCGAGCACCTATGGATACGGAGTTAAGTATTTCTTTTACACGTGCCGGGGAAATTCCCGGAACGCATATAGTAGGCTTTACCTCAGAAATAGATACCATAGAAATCCGCCATGACGCTCATAACCGTAATGGTTTTGCATTAGGGAGCGTTTTGGCAGCAGAAAAAATAATTTCCCAAGAAGGTATTTTTACCTTTGAAGAGCTACTTCTTAGATCCTAAAATATTGCATATTTGGCTAAGAGGTTGTTTAAAAATGGTGTAAAAATTGTTAAATTATTTAATATCACATGGTTAAATACATATTTATTTGTATATTGCTGATTATTAATCAGATAATTAAGCAAGTATGAAAGCCTACCCAACCAACCTAACTGATATTCAGTACGAAGCTATTGAAAAAATAGTAAATGATAACAGGAAAAGAAAGCATCCTTTAAGATGTATTGTAGACGCATTATTGTACATCACCAAAACTGGTGTTCAATGGAGATTGCTGCCTAAAGATTTCCCTAAGTGGCAACTCGTTTATTATTATTTCAGAAAATGGACAGCAGAAGGGCTTATTGAAGAAATACATGATTTTTTGCGTGATAAGTTAAGAAAGGAAAAAGGAAAACATGTTTCACCAAGTCTTGGATTAATTGATAGTCAAACTGTTAAAACTTGTTCTTTCTCGTTATCAAACGGTTATGACGGAAACAAGAAAATTAAAGGAAGAAAAAGACATATTATTACTGACACATTCGGATTTATTATAGCTATTGTGATTCATAACGCTGATATTCAGGACAGAGAAGGAGCTAAATATGTTCTTGAAGAATTAAGATATAAGTACCCTAGATTGACAAAAATATTGGCAGATCAAGGTTATACCGGTAACTTAGCTGAATGGATTTTAAAAAGTTTGAATTACACTTTGGAAATTGTAAAAAAAGTGGCAGGAATTAGTGGATTTAATGTCTTACCCAAGAGATGGATAGTTGAACGAACTTTTGGATGGCTTGGTTTTCAACGAAGATTGGTTAATGACTATGAATTCCACCCCGAATGCAGTACAAGCTTTGTGCACTTAGCTATGATTAGAATTATGCTTAACAGAATAAAAAAATAAATTTTAAACAACCTCTAAGTGGAGCAATATTTTTAACCAAATTCAAGAATTAGTTGTAATTTTCCCGACTTTTTTAGTGTTTTAGTATATTCTGCTATGCAACGACAAATAAAATTTATCAGCGCATTATTTTTGACTGTGCTCTTGGGGTTTGTGGGGAGGTTTACCGTAGAGGCACAATTTTTTGTGATTGGTACCGGCACGGCCTCCAATAATAACGCCACTTATCCGGCTCCGTACGGAAATAGTTTTTTTGGCGCACGCCACCAATTTGTGTATCGTGCACCAGAACTTCTGGCCGCCGGTATGAGTGCCGGCCAGCTTACCCAATTGGGCTTTAATGTTACGGCTCTTAATAACGTAGGGACTCTAAATGCCTTTAGCATCAAAACCGGCACAACCAGCCAAAATGACGTTCCCGCAGCTCTTTTTACCGGCTTAACCACTGCTTATGGTCCGGTAAATATTACTCCCATTATGGGTTGGAATATGTACACCCTCTCTAATCCAATTTGCTGGGACGGAATCTCTAATATCGTTGTAGAAGTTTGTTTCAATGTTCCGGGTATCGGTACGTTCAATGCTTCTACGGAATGGACAACTGGTTTAGCTGGCACCCCCACACGCTACACCGCAGATGACGCTCTGGATATTTGTACCGGTAACTACCCCCGTACTGCATCTACAAATCGCCCAAATATCCGATTCTTCCGGCAAACCGGATCTATCGCCCCAAACGCCTCTTTCACAGGACCTACCACTGGTTTTGTAGGCTCTCCAGTAAGTTTTACTAATACTTCAACAGGAGTTTTTGGGGGCACAACCTATTACTGGGATTTTACCAGTGATGGTACTATTGATGCTACCACAGCGGATGCAACAAATATTTTTTCAGCTCCCGGAAACTATGTCATACGCTTTATAGCCAGTAACTGCGGAGAAAATGATACGGCTACAGCTTCCATCAATATTATTAACCCGCCTTCTCCTCCCACACCTTACTTTAAAGCTGTACCTACCAGTGTACTCATTGGGCAAACTGTAACGTTTACGGATTCATCTACCGGAGGGCCAACCCAATGGTCTTGGGATATGGATAACAACGGAACTGTTGATAGAACTACCCAGAATCCGACTTACTCTTACGGTACTTCCGGCTTAAAGACAGTGAAATTAGTTGTGTGTAATTCAGCCGGCTGTGATTCTCTCATTAAAGTAAATTACATTGATGTAGCACCAATTTATTGTAATTCAACAGCGTCATCATCTTTTGATACAGAGGTAGATAGTGTTGTTTTTGCGAATATTGCCAGCCGAACGCCAGGGGTTTGTGCCAAATACACAGACTTTACTAATCTTGTTTGTTTTGTAAAGCAAGGGCTAACTTATAAATTAAAAGTAGGCTCAGGATCCTGTGGAGGGTTTTATCAGCGCTCTGCGGCAGCCTTTATTGACTGGAATCGTGATGGTGATTTCAACGATGCCGGTGAGCGCATTATGAATGCAGGCCCTACCACAACTCCTCACAATGGCACTGCACACACCATTCAGATAACAATACCTCCAACGTCCTCTTTGGGACTTACTCGGCTACGTGTCATTGTCAGTGAATCGAGTACTCCTACCAGCATCCAGCCTTGCGGTACCTATTCCTATGGAGAAACGGAGGATTATGGCGTTATGATTTCTCCTATTACCGGTACAGATGTTAGTGCCAATGCCATTGCTTCGCCAGCATCTTTTGTTGTGGGAAATAACACATTAGTATTTCAAATGGGAAATATAGGTGCCTCAACCATAACAACTGCTGATGTAGGATTTCAGTTATTGAATAGTTCCGGCGGGGTTTTATCAACCATATTAGAAACATTTAATGGCTCAATTGTTTCCTTAGGTAACGGAAATCATACCTTTGCTGCACCCGTTAATATTCCCCTTAGCGGAGATTATACTTTAAAAGTATGGGCACGCAGACCAAACGGTGTTTATCCCGATAATGACATAACCAATGATACGCTAACATTTTCATTTTGTACCGGACTTAGCGGAAACTATACCATTAGCCCGCTTCTTTCAGGCCCAAATAACTTCACTACATTTAACAGTGCTGTCCAAAAAATGATTGCCTGTGGAATCGTTGGCCCTGTTGTGTTTTCAGTTGATTCAGTGAGTTTTACAGAGCAATTTGTAATACCGGCCTTACCGGGTGCTTCAGCAGTTAATACGATTACCTTTAGAGGTTTGCATCGGAATAAATCTATTATTCGTTTTGGAGTCAATGCCGCTACCCCAAATACACCGGCAATTATTCGGATGGAAAATGCTAAATACTTACGATTTGAAAACATGACCATAGAAAACGTTTCTAACCAAGGGTTTAACTTTCAATTTGCATTAAGTTCTGATAGTATTATCATTAAAAATTGCACACTTCGAGCACCAGCTAATTCCACAAACTCCAGTAATATTGTTGTTTTTGGGGGCGGAACTGGTAATTCGGCCACTTCAACAGGAACTTTTGGTAACAATATTCAGCTACTAAACAGTAGAATTATCGGTGGAAACTACAATATAAGATTTAATGGTAATTCTTCTAACCCTGCAAATCAATTACTTATATCAAACTGTGTGTTAGATAGTGCTAACGTTGTTTGTGTGGGAATACAATATGCAAATGCTCCCGTGATACGGAACTGCCAAATGAAATTGAGTACCTTTCAACCCAGCAGTAGTGGTAAAGCCATTGATTTCAGTAATGTAAACCAAGATTTTGTTATCGAAGGAAATAAAATTACGGACGTTACACACCAAGGAATTGTTATCAGTTTAGGAAATAATAGTTCTATCGGTAGAGCTAAAATTGTGAACAATATGATTGGGGGCGGTTTCACTGGCTCTAACACCTTATCTGCTTGTATTTCATTGTCTTCGGTACGGAGTACAGATATTTATTTTAACAGTGTCTTAATGGATAACTCTTCCAATGGACGAGGAATAGCCGTTCTTTCCGGCTGCTTAACGTTAAATATTGTGAACAATAGTTTTGTTTACAATGGTGGTTTTGGAGGAGTTGCTTTTGATGCTTCGGCTACTAGCGGAATAACCACCATGAACTACAATAACTTTTACGCTAGTCCCGGCAGCACTTTCGCTCGTTTTGCCGGCCTGAATTACAATACATTAGCGGCAATACAAGGTGCTTTTGCAGGCCAAAATGCAAATTCAAAAATAGGAAACCCAAATTATTATTCTAACCGAAACCTACACTTTTACGGCTCCCAGTTAGATAATTCAGGTACTCCCATCGCCGGAATTACAACAGATATTGACGGACAAACCCGTAACGCTACTACACCGGATATAGGTGCAGATGAAAAAAGTATCTTTTCCAATGATTTAGCCGTTTTACAGCTACTAACACCAATATCTTCTCCTTGCGCACTTACAAGTTGCGAACAAGTAAAAATAAAAATACTAAATACAGGAACAAATCCTGCTTCGGGCTTTAATGTAGGCTATCAAATAGGAAGCGGAGCTTTTGTTACAGAAAACGTAGGTTCTTTAACGATAAACCCCGGCCAAACTGTGGATTATACATTCAGCACCGCTAACTGCGCAAACTTATCTACACCTAATTATTACTTCTTCAAAATATTTACAGCGTTGGGCTCTGACCAAGACCGGTTTAATGATACCTTAATTGCTGACCCCGTTCAATCTGGCCTAACCGTTAAAACGTATCCCTACAAAGAAGACTTCGAGATCGGCTTTGGAGGCTGGTCGTCTGGCGGAACAAATAGCTCTTGGGCCTATGGAACTCCACAAAAAACGAGTATTATGGGTGCCGGAAGCGGTTATTTCTGCTGGGTAACAGGTGGTGTTGGAACAGGTAGTTACAATGGTAGTGAGCAAAGCTATGTAATTAGCCCTTGTTTTGACTTATCTTCGTTAGTAGATCCGGTAGTAGGGCTAAAAGTATTCTGGGATGCAGAGTTTGGTTGGGACGGAGCCGTTTTGCAAGCTACTACCAATAATGGCGCTACATGGAAATTAATAGGAGCATTTGGAGATCCCGGCAACTGGTATAACGGAAATAGTATCAACTCCAACCCCGGCAACCAAACTACTTCCCCAAAAGTTGGCTGGACAGGTAGTATTGCCGCAGGAAGCTCCAGTGGACGCTGGGTATTTGCCAGAAACCAACTCACAAGCCTAATTGGTCAATCTTCGGTTAAGTTTAGAATAGCATTTTCTTCAGATGCCTCAATTAACTATGATGGTATTGCCTTTGATGATTTTGTAGTAAAAGAACGCCCCAAAGTAAACTTAGGTGCTGATACCACCATTTGTAAAGGCGCCGGTTATACGCTAAATGCGGGTACATTCGCTCGCTACAAATGGTCAACCGGAGATACAACCCCAACTGTTATCCCCAAAATAAGTGGCAGATATACTGTAAAAGTAACTGATTCTGACGGTTTTGAAGCTGCTGATACAGTTATGATTACAGTATCAGCACCCGTTGCTGATGCAGGAAAAGACACTACGGTGTGCCCGGGCACACAAGTTTCACTGAATGCCTTACAAAGCCCCGGAGTAACCTATCTTTGGTCAACAAGTCAAACAACCCCAAATATTACGGTATCAGATTCAGGAAGCTATATTTTGGCTGTCCAAAATAGCTTTGGCTGCATCATCAAAGATACTGTTTTGGTTAAATGGGAGCCGATTCCGGTTATTCCGTTAGGTGCCGACACTTCATTCTGCGCCGGTGGATATATGCTCTTAAATGCCGGTGGAAACGTTGAAAATTCTACTTATATCTGGAGTAACGGTGTTACTACTCAGGCACAAATAGTAACTGCCTCAGGCACTTATTCGGTTGAAGTAATAACTCCAGCTGGCTGCACCCAAAGGGACACCATCGTACTAACGACCTATCCTGCTCCAATCATTAATTTAGGCCCTGATATAGTCGGTTGCAGTAGCTCTATAGATGTTACTTTAAATGCAACTTTCCCCGGTAATAATACCTATAGCTGGTCAACTGGCGCAAATAGCCCTACAATTCGCGTAACTAATCCGGGCATCTATTTTGTTACAGTTACCAATCCATTAGGCTGTTCCTCTTCTGATACTATCCTTGTGGGCGTAAACTCAGTGCCGTTGGTAGAACTTGGGCCAGATATTGTTGTTTGTGAACCTACCGTAACCTTAGATGCAGGTAACTTAGCTACAAACTATTTGTGGTCAAACGGGCATACCGGTAACCAACTCGTAGTTACCAGAAGCGGGCGTTATTTTGTTCAAGCAAGCAATACTCTTGGTTGTATTAGCTTAGATACTGTCAATGTTACCATTAACGACCCGATTTATGCAGGTATTTCAGCACCGGATACTGTTTATGTGAATATGCCGGCACAATTTGCTGATGCTTCAATTCCTTTAGCAGATTCTTGGCAGTGGTCATTTGGCGATAACCGCCCCGGCTCTACAAACCAAAATCCTACCCATACTTATATTTTCACCGGAACCTATACCACCCGCTTAGTTGTAACTAAAAACACCTGTTCTGATACGATTACCAAAACCATAGTAGTTGTTAACCAGCCGGTTAATATTGCTGATAACTTGGAAGCGAAGCTTCGTTTGTATCCAAATCCAGCATCAGACTTTGTGGTTATCGAGGCAGACTGGAGCTACCCAACAGAAGCAACTGTGATAATTCGTGATTTAACTGGACGCGAAATGTTTTATGAAAAATTACCTAAAAGCCAAAGCCATAAAACACAGCTATCACTTAACAGCCTACCGCGTGGTTTGTATCTTCTGGAGTTAGTAGCCCCTAATAAACGAATAGTTACTAAGTTAATGCTGAACTAATTAGCCTAACTACTAAATGCAGAGAGGCTGCCCAAATTTGGGCAGCCTCTCTGCATTTAGTAGTCTTCTGAAAAGTTTTTAGCGGTCGTTTATTATACTTCTGATTACTTCCATTTGTAGTTTATTTCCGGCAGATTCTTCATACAATTTTAGTGTAGCATACAATTTCCTAAGTTCATCTGTTGAAAGTATTTTTAAGTAATCCGTTTTAAGATCATCTTTAACCACCTCAATAATTTTCCTTATAGGAACGTTAAATCGTTTGGCTAAGTCGCTGATTTTAAATTCGTCATAATCATCTTTTGAATATACGTTTAACCACAAAGAGTAAATATCATTTTCGATATTTTCGTTAATATCACCTGAATATGCTTCTTCCATTTTTAGTTAAATTATTGAAATTAAATAGTTTAAAATAGAATTAGTAGATTTTTTCACCAATAAAAATTCAGTGAAAACTAATCTTCAAATTTAATGAAAGGTATCTCAATAATTTATTTTATAGCTCCAGTTCGGTATTTTTTTATTGGCATATATTTCAAACTTTGGAGAAGAAACTTCCTCTCGTTATAATAGAAATTTGTTTTTAATCAAGTTCTTGTGTTTTTGTCAAGTGAAAAAATCCTAATTTTGCGCCTTAATTTTATGAGTCAGCAAGTAAATACTCCTTTTGATTATACTCAGATTTTAGAAAATTTTTCGGAGCAAAATCGTCAATGGATAGAATATTTCACGCTTAACTTTGGTTCTGCCTACCAAAAAGAGGTATCGGTAGCTTATCAAGAGTTGATTTCTTCTATTTTAAAAGATCCGGCTAAGTGGGTGGAGCTACAAACTAAATTTGTGCAAATGCAAACGAGTTTGTTGGCCAATTTTTGGGGAAAAGCTATGGGAACGACAGTTTCTCCGGTTATTGCACCCGAAAAAAGCGATAAGCGTTTTAATGCCCCAGAGTGGGAAGAAAACCCCATATTTGACTTTATCAAGCAATCATACCTGCTTACCTCCCAATGGATGCTTGAGATCTTAGAGTCTTTTCCGACTTCTCAAAAGTACAAACAGCAGTTGAATTATGCTTTTCGTCAATATATTGATGCAATTTCGCCTACAAACTACTTTATGACAAACCCTGAGGTGCTGAACTTAGCTATGCAAACCAAAGGAAAAAGTTTAGTTGATGGCTTCCAAAATATGCTGGAAGATATGAAAAAAGGGCGTATCAGCATGACTGACGACTCTTATTTCAAAATCGGAGAAAATATCGCCGTTACTCCCGGATCTGTTGTTTTTGAAAATGATTTGATACAACTTATTCAGTACAAGCCAACTACTGAAAATGTATATGATACTCCGTTAATTATTGTTCCTCCGTTTATCAATAAGTTTTATATTCTGGATTTAAGTCCGGAAAATTCTTTTGCTAAGTTTATTGTGGAGCAAGGATTTACGGTGTTTATGGTTTCTTGGAAAAACCCTAAGCCTAACGAAACTCCTATTTCTTGGGATGATTACGTTAGCGAAGGGGTTCTTAAAGCTACCGAAGTAGCAAAAAGTATCTGCAAAAGTAGTAAAGTAAACGCATTAGGTTTTTGTATCGGTGGCACAGCCTTAGGGTGTGCGTTGGCTATTCAGGCAACCAAACGGGCCAAGCCAATTCAATCTGCAACCTTTTTAGCTACAATGCTTGACTTCAGCGATACCGGAGAAATATCCGTTTTTGTAGATGAACAGCAAGTAAAACAACGGGAACACAAAATACCCGATAACGGTGTGCTTTCCGGAAATGAATTAGCATCTGCTTTTGCCTCTCTTAGAGCCAATGATCTTGTTTGGAACTATGTAGTTACCAATTACTTAAAAGGTGAAAATCCACCACCTTTTGATTTATTATATTGGAACGGAGACCCTACCAACTTACCCGGAAAAATGTATAATTATTACCTGCGAAATATGTATTTGGAAAACAACTTAGTGAAGCCGGATTGCTTAACTATGTGCGATACCAAAATAAATTTACGCAAAATAGATACGCCAACCTACATGATAGCCACCAAAGAAGACCATATTGCCCCCTGGAGAACCGTTTATAAAGGTGCTCAATTATTTTCCGGGCCTATGGAATTTGTTTTAGGCGCAAGCGGCCATATTGCAGGAATCGTAAATCCAGCTTCTAAAAACAAACGAAACTTCTGGAAGAACCCTAACGGCATTCAACAAAATTCAGATTCTTGGCTTGAAACCGCAGAATCCGTACCCGGCTCATGGTGGAAACATTGGATTGAATGGCTAAAAAACTACGGCGGAAAAACAATCCCCGCAAGAAAAGAATTAGGTAACGAAAATCATCCAGAAATAGAACCTGCCCCCGGCAAATACGTTAAGGAAACTATTTAACCTATTTAATTATCGAGACCCAAAACCCCGATAAAATCGGGGTTTTGTTATTTAGCTATAATACTATGCAAGAACTTTCAGCGATTTCTCCCTTAGATGGCAGATACTACCACAAAACGAACCAACTAAGAAAGTATTTTTCCGAAGCTGCCCTTATTCACTATCGTATTAACATAGAACTTCTTTATTTAGAAGAACTTACAAAAATACAACATCCAAAAATCCCACAACTCCCCTTAGAACTTCGTGCTGTTTTGCATAAACTAAAAGAAGAAACCACAGATAGTGATTTATTAGAAGTCAAGCACATCGAGAAAAAGCTAAACCATGATGTTAAAGCTATTGAATATTTTTTACGAAAGAAAATCACAGAATGGGGAAGCCATAACCGATACGACTGCACCGCAATCATAGAGCTTGTTCATTTTGGCTTAACCTCACAGGACATCAACAATACCGCTATTCCATTAAGCCTAAAATATTGTTTACAAGAGGTTTACTATCCTTTATTGGGAAGTTTATTGGTAGATATTCAGGATATTATGGAGAAATTTCGTTTTTTACCGATGCTTGCACACACGCACGGGCAGCCCGCTACCCCCACCACATTGGGAAAAGAATTTGCAGTATTCTATTTTCGGGTTACTCGTGAATTAGATATTCTAAAAAAACTACCATTTCCGGCTAAATTTGGAGGAGCTACCGGAAGTTTAAATGCTCATTTTATAGCTTTTCCAGATATAGACTGGCATCAATTTGCCCAAAATTTTGTAGAAAATACACTTGGCTTATCCAGAACCTACCCAACCACACAAATAGAACCTTACGACGGACTTGCTGCTATTTTTGACTCACTGAAACGAATCAACAATATTCTAATAGATTTTTCCAGAGATTGTTGGCAATATATTTCCATGAACTATCTAAGCCAAAAGATTTTACCCGGTGAAGTTGGTTCAAGTGCGATGCCACACAAAGTAAATCCCATTGACTTTGAAAATGCAGAAGGAAATCTTGGCTTTGCAAATGCTATTTTTGAGTTTCTAAGCAGCAAATTACCTGTTTCCCGCTTGCAACGAGACCTTACAGACTCTACCGTGCTACGTAATCTCGGAGTACCCTTCGGGCACACCTTAGTTGCTTTCTCTTCCTTAAAAATCGGATTAAGCAAAATTAGACCCAACCAATCCGTAATACAAAAAGATTTATCCGAAAATTGGTTTGTTATTTCAGAAGCTATCCAAACTATCTTACGGCGAGAAGGATTTCAAAATCCTTACGAACTCCTAAAAGAACTTACCCGAACTAATGATAAGCCAAGTTACGAACAGTTACATGATTTTTTAAGCCAACTCCCTGTTTCTGAATCTGTCAAAGAAGAGCTTTTGCAAATAAAACCAGACACTTACTTAGGAAATGCTTCGTTTTTTTGAAACATATTTTTCCCTATCATTTCTTTATTTACAAATCGTAATGTAACTTTGTAGGCAATGCTTCTACAAGCGATTCATTATCTTGCAGATAGTTGGCTGAAAATACGCTATTCTCGTATAGAGAAGCAGTTAAATTTTGCCTTAGATTGTCAGCAAAATGTTTTTATTCAATTGCTTACGCGGGCATCTCATACTGCCTATGGCCGAGAATATAACTTTAAAGAAATTCGGAGCTATGAAGATTTTGCCAGACGGGTACCTTTATGTACCTACGAAACGTTTTTTCCATACATAGAGCGAGTGCTGCGTGGTGAGCCGGACTGCTTATGGCCGGGATTACCGGCTTGGTTCGCAAAATCATCCGGCACAACCAACGACCGGTCTAAATACATACCACTTACCGAAGAATCATTATTTGAATGCCATTACACTGCCGGGCAAGATATGGTTGCAAGCTACCTTCATTTTCGGCCAAATTCTAAGCTATTTACCGGAAAGGGGCTGGTTATTGGCGGAAGCCACCAATGCAGCCAGCTAAATGCAGGAATCCGAGTGGGAGACCTATCTGCCGCCTTGATAGAAAATATGTCATCCTTTTACAGTTGGTTCCGTACTCCCGATAAATCCGTTTCTTTATTAGCAGATTGGGACCAAAAACTGAACCTAACGCTAAAACAGGTTGCGCAGGAAAACGTTACTTCCATATACGGAGTTCCCACTTGGATTGTCGTCTTAATCAAAAAGTTACTTACTGATAATCACTTAGAAAACCTTAACCAAATTTGGCCAAATTTAGAGGTCTTTTTTCATGGAGCTGTAAACTTTGAACCCTATCGTATTCCTTTTCAGCAGTTTATCCCCAATCCGTCAATGACTTATTTTGAAACCTATAATGCCTCAGAAGGTTTTTTTGCGTTTCAATATAACCCGGACGAACCGGGGATGTTACTTTTAACGGATTATGGCATTTTTTACGAATTTATCCCCACATCAGAATTGGAAAATACAGACCCTAAAGCCATTCCCTTAGCTGACGTTCGTCTAAACGAAAATTATAGCTTGGTAATATCTACTAACGGAGGTTTGTGGCGTTATCAAATTGGAGATACCATCCGTTTTACTAATCTAAGTCCCTACAAAATCGAGATTTCAGGGCGTACTAAGCTGTTTATCAACGCTTTCGGAGAAGAATTAATGATTGATAATGCCGAAAAAGCGGTTGCAGTAGCTTGCCAAAAGACCGGTGCACGTGTGCTGGAATACACGGTTGCCCCCATTTATCTGCAACAAGAAACGCGCGGCTGCCACGAATGGCTCATCGAATTTGAAATATTACCGGATAATATGGACGTATTTGTGGATCAATTAGATACAACACTTCGGCAGTTAAACTCAGATTATGATGCGAAACGCTCCCTCAACTTAGCCATGACACCTCCACAGGTTAGGGTGATGCCCAACGGTATTTTTTACGAATGGATGCGCAGACGAAACAAATTAGGCGGCCAAAACAAAATCCCCAGACTCGCCAATTTTCGTAAATATGCCACTGAACTTATTGAAATAGCTGATTCACTGTAACTTATGACAAAAAAACTGCTAACCCTTGTGCTACTTTCTGCCTGTTTTTGGATAAGCTATTCCCAACAGCTAACGGGCTTTAAAGTAGGAAAATTAAAATATAACGGCGGCGGCGATTGGTATGCCAACCCATCTTCACTCAAAAACCTGTTTACTTTTATTGCTAAAAACACCCGTGCATCCATTTACTTAGAAGAAGAAGTCGTTGACCCCGGAAATTCTGCCATCTTTCAATATCCGATGCTTTATGCAACGGGGCATGGTAATATATTATTTGATGAAGCAGAGGCTACTAACTTACGAAAATATCTGCTCTCCGGTGGCTTTCTACTCATTGATGATAATTATGGATTACATCAATTTGCCAAACGAGAGATGAAAAAAGTATTCCCTGAATACGATTTTAAGGAAATTCCTTTTTCGCACCCAATCTATAAGCAGCATTTTCTATTTCCTAAAGGCCCGCCCAAAATTCATGAACATGACGGCAAACCTGCGCAATTTTTTGGTATATTCCATGAAAACCGTCTGCTGTGCATCCTAACTTATGAATGTGATTTAGGAGATGGCTGGGAAGACCCAGAAGTTCACCACGACCCGGAAGATATACGCCTAAAAGCCTTACAAATGGGAACAAACATTATACTCTATGTGATAAGTCGCTGATTATATGAATACTAACAGTATTTCACTATGCTGCCCGGCAAAAGTTAATTTAGGTCTATTCATCAAAGGAAAACGACCCGACGGCTATCACGAAATAGAAACAATATTCCTAAAAGTACCGGATTTATATGACACTTTAAGTGTTCAGCTATCCGATAACCCCGAATGCCAAATTCGTATTACGGAAGATTTACCGTTTAAAAATTCATTTGAAATAGCTGATTTAGAGCGAAATAACATTATCAAACGTGTTTGGGAAGGAATGCAATCTTGGAATAAAACACCTTTTTTAGGAGTTAATGTTCAATTAGTTAAAAGAATACCGTTGGGTGCAGGCTTAGGAGGAGGTTCAAGTAATGCGTATTCGATGTTTGATGCCCTTAAAAAGTTATACCAAATTCAGGAAACGGAAGAATTTTGGGACTTTGAGCGTCATTTTTTAGCAAGTCTTGGTGCTGATGTTCCCGCTTTTGGATTCCAAACACCTGTATTGGCCACCGG
The DNA here is from genome assembly GCA_026932145.1 of Bacteroidia bacterium. Lineage (NCBI taxonomy): Bacteria > Pseudomonadati > Bacteroidota > Bacteroidia > Bacteroidia bacterium. Next base: position 131,014 of record JAIXKT010000054.1, on the reverse strand, counting down.
AATTGGTACAACTTTACAGCCAATCCAACTTACGATACCGGGTAAAATAACTATTTTTCCGCAGCATTTTCATTCGGATACAAAATCTGCTTATCAAAATTTAGACTTAACTAACTGCACCACAACACATTCTTTATCAGAACTCGTTAATCTTCCGGTTAATACTTGGCAGCAAAATATTATTAATGATTTTGAAGTATCTGTTTTTGAACGTTTTCCAAAACTTCATGAAGCAAAAGAGGCCTTATTAGCACAGGACTTTTTATATGTATCTATGAGTGGTAGTGGTTCAGCATTATTTGCAATAGAATCTTATTAGATTCATAATCAATATTATAAAATGTATCTTTTATAGTGTTGGTTTTTTAATTTGTGAACTTTCTTCTATTTTCTTTCTTTTCAAGAAAAGTTCATATTCATTCATAAGTGCTTTAAATAGCCAACCACTTACTTTTTTTTGCCCATAGTAGGATAAATGCGCATAATCTGGTGCTGCCAATGGAGTGGGGGAATTTACCCATTCCACGATTGTATTCTTCCCTCCCATAGTTTCATACAAATCCCAGAAAGCAACACCTGTTCTTTGGGCAGCTCTTCTTTGGGCATCCCGAATTTTTTCAACAGAAGGATAGCTTTCATAGGTATCTCCAACTTTTCGTGCCATATCTCCCACCCCAACAATCAATATACTTACACCGGAATGCGCTTTCTTAAAACGCTCTATCATCTTTACAATATCTTCTTCTAAGAATTTGAAATTAGCTACTTCATAGGGAACTATATTTCCACCATATTGAAAAATTATTAACTTGGTATTCAGGACGGTAAGCCATTCATGAAGTAGTGTAAAATCTATTAGTGATAAGCCATTCCCTGAATGCCCCCGCAAAGAATAGTTATCAACTTGCACCCCTTTTTTTCCTTCCAGAAAAACTCCAGCAACGTATGGGCTCGAGGTACTATTAAAGGTAATTTTAAACGGCTTTTCGGTTTCCGGTATAGAAAAGGATGTTTTTTCTATACCGGACTTAGGCGGAATAATCTCACTATAATACTGTTCATTTTGCTTTATCGTTATTTCTACCGGCGCAAAATGCCTTAGTGTTAGTATTTGCAAAGAATCGTAATGAATGTTTTTTTTGATAGTTAATTTCACCCAAGCTTCTTCCGCAGTTGTTTTTTCCTGTGCTTCTTTCACAATTGCATCAAATAAGCTATCGCTTTTGTAACGTGCTTTAGTATCTTGCTTTAATGGAGGCTGAAATCGAAAAACGGTGCCCCCAAGTCCATATAATCCATTATTAATTCGGTCATGAAAAACCGTATGGCGATGCCAGTTAGAACTCTGCTGACGGATATAAGCATGATGAGAAGCCGGTTCATCAATTGGAATGAAGCCAAGTCCAGAGCCGCCAAAGCGGTGCTGAAAATTAGCCCGTAAAAATTGTGTTATTCTGTCTCCTTCTATTTGAGAATCCCCATAATGTGCAATCCGAACCGTTGTTGAGTCTTTTTTTAAGCGATATAAGGCTTCAAAAAAATCATCCAATGAGTATTTTCCCTCTATTTCAGGGTTTTCTATGTAATTTGTCTGTATTTGGGTAGAATCTGGAATGGTATCCGATGCTACAACAGTAGTATCAATAATTGTTTGAACGAATGTATGGATAGCCTGCTTTTTCTTTTTTTGAGCGTCAGTCAATTTCTTGGAATTATTTTGGTCATTTAGTGGCGTTATCCAAGATTCCCAACTTACAAATGTCCACTTTTTTCCCTCTTCTGTGAGAGCTACTCCTTGCTGGGGAAAAATTAACGTTAATAGTATTAATAAAAAATCCGCGCATATCAAAGAAATAAAAATCTTGATATACGCGGATTTTATAGGCATAGCCATTGCTTAGTCCAAATATAATAAAGACAAAAAATAGGCTATTGTAGAATAAACTGCGGTTTGTTTTTATTCTTTAGTTAGAAGTAGTGCTGTTTTCCGTATCTACATTTGGTGCTGCATTATCTTTCTTTTTTTTGCGGCCTCTTCGTGTAGATTTACGCTTAGCAGTTGTTGGGTCAATAAATTCGTTAAAATCAACGAGTTCTATTAAAGCCATTTCTGCATTATCGCCAAGTCTTTGTCCGATTTTTAAGATTCGGGTATAACCTCCCGGGCGGGAAGCAACTTTATCGGAAATAATAGAAAATAGTTCTTTTATGGCTTCTTTATTTTGCAAATACGAAAATATTACTCTGCGTGAATGGGTAGAGTCTGTTTTTGACTTTGTAATCAATGGCTCTACGTATTTACGTAATGCTTTAGCTTTTGCCAAAGTAGTAGTAATCTGTTTGTGTAGTAAGAGCGAAGATGCCATATTTGATAGCATTGCAGCACGGTGTGGTGCTGTTCTCCCTAAATGGTTATTTGTTCTTCCGTGTCTCATATTTAAATATCTTCATCAAGGCGGTATTTCTCTACGTCCATTCCAAACGTTAAGTTTTTAGTGGCGACCAATTCTTCTAATTCTGTTAATGATTTTTTCCCAAAGTTACGGAATTTAAGCATATCTGCGATATTGTAGCTTACTAAGTCTGCGAGGGTTCGGATTTCGGCAGCTTTTAGACAATTATAAGCTCTAACGGATAAGTCTAATTCGCTCAGTGGTGTTTTTAAGAGTTTTCTGATGCTGAGCCAATTTTCATCCATTTCATTTTTGCGTAAAGGCATTTCTTCACGCTTTAATTGGAAAGTGGAGTCTGTAAATAGGCTAAAATGACGAATTAAAATATCTGCCGCTTCTTTAAGTGCGTCTTCAGGGTCTATAGTTCCGTCAGTAGTAATTTCAATTGTTAACTGCTCATAATCAGTACGTTGCTCAACACGAGTATTCTCTACATAATAGCGAACGTTCTTTATTGGTGTAAATATCGCATCTATTGCAATATCTCCGATAGCCATATCCGGTGTTTTATTTTCTTCGGCTGGCACGTATCCTCTCCCTTTTCCGATAGTTAATTCAATATCAAATTGAATATCTGGGCTAAAATGGGCTATTACTAGTTCCGGATTTGCTACACTAAATACCGAAGTATGTTTTACAATATCTTCTGCTGTAAAGGTAGATTTTCCCTTAACGGAAACGAAAATTTTATTTTCAACAAACTCGGAGCAGCGAATCCTCACTTGTTTTAGGTTTAAGATAATATCTACGATGTCTTCAATTACTCCCGGAATAGTTGAAAATTCATGTAGAATAGATGGAATTTTGATAGCAGTAATCGCATATCCCTCTAACGAGGATAAGAGTATTCTACGAAACGCATTTCCAACAGTAATCCCGTAACCAGGCTCAAGTGGCTTAAGAAGAAATTTGCCAAAGTTCGTGTTGTCTTTCTCCATGACAACTTTTTCCGGTATTTGAAATTGCAATATTGGCATGTGTGTTTTTTTTAACGTGAATATAATTCAACAATAAGTTGTTCGCGGATATCCTCTGGTACGTCTGATCGTAGAGGTAAGTGTAAAAACTTTCCGGAACAAAGGCTTTTATCTAAGGTAAGCCATGAATAGCGATTTTCCTTAGCACTTGTTAAAGAACCGGTTACTACTTCCAATGACTTACTTTTTTCCCGAACAGTTATTACATCTCCTGGGCGCAGGCGATAAGAGGGAATATTAACAACTCTATCGTTTACCGTAATATGTGTATGAGAAACAAGTTGTCTCGCTTGGCGGCGTGTAGCTGCAAAGCCAAGTCTATAAACGGTGTTATCTAAGCGGGACTCTAATAATTGTATTAAAATCTCGCCGGTTACACCTTTTCTACGGGTAGCTTCAAAAAAGGTATTCCTGAACTGGCGTTCCTGAACTCCATAAATGTATTTAGCCTTTTGTTTTTCATTCAACTGCAAGGAATATTCGGATTTTTTAGCTCTTCGGGTTTTTCCATGCACTCCCGGAGGGTAATTTTTTCGCTCTAATGCCTTAGAGAATCCAAGAATATGGTCTTTGAAGCGTCTGGCTATTCTAGATTTAGGGCCTGTATATCTCGACATAAATTGTATATTTTAAATTAAACTCTTCTACGTTTGGGGGGACGGCAGCCATTATGGGGAATTGGAGTAAAATCTTGGATAGAAGTTACCTCAATACCGGCAGCAGCTACTGCTCTGATAGCAGATTCTCTACCGGCACCCGTTCCTTTTACAAAAACACTAACTTTACGTAATCCAAGTTCGTATGCTTCTTTAGAGCAAGAGGTAGCGGCGGTCATACCGGCATAAGGCGTATTTTTCTTGGAACCTTTAAATCCGGATTTACCTGCAGAACTCCACGAAATTGTATTCCCTGCATTATCTGTAATCGTAACAATAATATTATTGAACGTAGTTGAAATATGAACCATTCCTTCCGGCTCAACTTTAATTTTTTTCTTAGTTTTTGTTGATTTTGCCATGATACTAATGATTATTTAGCTGCCTTTTTCTTTCCTGCCACTGTCTTTTTCCTGCCTTTACGTGTACGTGCGTTTGTACGGGTGCGTTGTCCCCGCACGGGTAGCCCTTTTCTGTGGCGCAATCCGCGGAAGCAACCAATGTCCATTAACCGCTTAATGTTTAACTGAATCTCTCCACGTAATTCTCCCTCAACTTTAATGTTGTCATTAATATAATTCCGTATTTGAGAGGTCTCATCGTCTGTCCACTCATGAACTTTTTTGTCATAAGAAATCCCTAAGTGGCTCAAAATTTTTCGAGCAGAAGATCTTCCTACACCGTATATATAGGTAAGACCTATTTCTCCCCGCTTGTTTTTCGGTAAATCAATACCTGCTATCCTCGCCATAACTTAACCTTGTCTTTGCTTATATTTTGGATTTTTTTTGTTAATAACGTAAAGTTTGCCTTTTCGTCTGACAATTTTGCAGTCTACGCTGCGTTTTTTAATAGATGTACGAACTTTCATAATCTTAACTCTTAAATCTGTAAGTAATTCTTCCTTTCGTGAGATCATAAGGAGATACTTCAATACTGACTTTATCTCCCGGTAAAATTTTAATATAATGCATTCGCATTTTACCTGAGATATGGGCAAGTACAATGTGCCCGTTCTCAAGCCTTACTTGAAAAGTTGCGTTCGGTAACGCCTCTTGAATAATTCCATCTAATTTGATGGAGAGTTGTTTCGCCATATTTAGTTCAAAATGTATTCAAAAGTAGTTAATAATTCTGCACGCCCCTTTCGTACTACAACTGTATGCTCAAAATGAGCGGATGGTTTGCCATCTTTAGTCAAGATTGTCCAGCCATCTTTAGCTAATTGCACGCCATAATGCCCCATATTTATCATAGGTTCTATCGCAATTACGAGACCTTCCTCCAATTTAATTCCATTTCCACGCTTCCCAAAGTTAGGAACTTCGGGGGGTTCATGAAGTTTTTTTCCTACTCCATGTCCTACTAAGTCCCGTACTACGCCGTACCCATAATTTTCTACGTAACTCTGAACGGCATAAGAAATATCGCCGATACGATTTCCCGAAACGGCGTTTTCTATTCCTTTTTGCAGAGATTCGTAGGTTACGCGAAGTAACTGTTCTTTTTCTGGGGTCGTATCACCAACTGTGAAGCTATAAGCAGAGTCCCCATAATAACCATTCATCAGGACACCACAATCAACCGATACAATCATCCCTTCTTTGAGGGGTTCATCGTTTGGAAGTCCGTGTACTACAGCGTTATCACAAGAAACACACAAGGTATAGGGAAATGGATCTTGGTCTTTTGAGCTACGATAATTTTTGAACGCAGGGATCCCACCATTATCTTGAATAAACTCTTCTGCCAACTTATCCAACTTTCGTGTAGAAGTACCCGGTTGAATATATGGCTTCAGCATCCCAAGTGCCTTACTTACGAGTAAGGAACTTTGTCTAATCAGTTCAATTTCATCTTCCGTTTTTAGGATGGGTCTGCTCATCTGTGTAAAAGTATTAACCAATTGGGGTTACTGGTGTTCCACGTCCTTTGATGCGTCCTGTTTTCATAAGACCATCATAATGACGCATTAGTAAATGACTTTCAACTTGCTGCAAAGTATCCAAGACTACCCCTATCATGATGAGTAAACTTGTTCCACCAAAGAAGTGCGCAAATTGAGTTGAAATTCCAAAACTTGTGATAATTGCTGGCATTAATGCCACCATAGCTAAGAATATAGAACCAGGCAGAGTAATCCTTGTTAATACTTCGTCAATATATTCAGAGGTTGGGCGACCTGGCTTTACATTAGGTACAAATGCCCCATTACGCTTCAGTGATTCTGCAATGTCATTTGGATTTACAGCTATTGCTGTATAAAAATAGGTAAAGACAATAATTAACACAGCGAAACAGATACTGTAAGGAATACTCGTAAAATTAGCAAACCAAGCACCGGTAGATGTCCAAAAGTCTGATTCCGGAAAAAACTGCGCAATGGTAGCCGGAATAAACATCAATGATTGGGCAAAAATGATGGGCATTACACCAGAAGCATTTAGTTTTAAAGGAATACTGGATCGGGTAATGTTGTTCATTGAGCCTCCCATCATTCGGTTTCCCATCATTCTACGGGCATAATTTACCGGTATTTTTCGTGTTGCCTGCGTAATCAAAATTACGCCCATAATAACAAGTGCTAAAGATAACAACTCAATATAGAAAATCATTGGTGCGTTTGACTGGGATTCATTAATCAAGGCTACCGGTAATTCGGATATAATCCCTATCATAATAATCAACGAAACTCCGTTTCCTATCCCATCTTCGGTAATACGCTCACCTAACCAGACCAAAAACATTGTACCTGCGGTCAAGACAGCCATAGTAGAAAGCGTAAAAGTCGCCGTTTCTACTATGGCCTCTGCATATTGAGATTTTAAGTTTACAACATAACCGGAGGATTGAGCCAATGTAATAAATATTGCCAAAAAGCGAGTATATTGGTTAATCTTTCGCTGACCAGACTCTCCCTCCTTTTGAAGTTTCTGAATCTGCGGTAGCACAGCTCCTACCAACTGTATAATAATTGAAGCCGATATATAGGGCATAATCCCCAAGGCAAATATTGACCCGCGAGAAAATGAGCCTCCTACAAATGTATTCAATATCCCCAATATACCGCCTCCTTGTGAGCGAGAAAATAGTTGCTCGAGTATTTCGGAGTTTATACCTGGAAGAATAATATAGGAACCTAAGCGATAAACGGCTAATAATATCAGCGTAAACAGTATCCGAGAACGTAGTTCCGGAATACTCCAAATATTCTTAAGGGTCTTAATTAAGCCTTTCATGATTCAATCGGATGAACAGTACCACCTGCTTGTTTGATAGCTTCGATGGCTGTTTCGCTAAACTTATTTAAGTGAACTGTAACCGGTATTTTAATCTCGCCTCTACCCAATAATTTAACTAAAGTCTTAGTTGTAGAAATAATTCCATTACTTTTTAGATATTGGTGATCCACAACTGCTGTCGGTTTTCTATCCAAAAGTTCTTGAAGAGTATCCAGATTAATAACTTCGTATTCAACTCTAAAAGGATTTTTAAAGCCAAACTTTGGTAATCTTCTTTGAAGTGGCATCTGACCTCCTTCAAATCCTTTTTTTCTGGAATAACCTGAACGAGATTGTTGGCCTTTTGTTCCTCTGGTCGCAGTTCTGCCTTTCCCAGATCCGGGGCCTCTTCCAATACGCTTACGTTCAGATATAGATCCGGAAGCCGGTTTTAATGTATGTAATTTCATAGTTTATACCTCCTCTACCAAAATTAAGTGACTAACTTTTTTTATCATTCCTAAAATCTGAGGTGTAAGAGTATGTTGAACAGACGAGTTAATTTTGCCCATTCCTAGCGCATATACAGTCGCACATTGAGATTTTTCTCGTTTAATTAAACTTTTCTTTAGGGTTATTTTTACGGTACGCATCGTATTTATCCATTAAAAACTTTTGATAATGAAACTGAACGAACTTTTGCAATAACTGATGGGTCTTTGAGAAGTGCAAGTGCTTTTAAGGTAGCCTTAACTACGTTATGCGGGCTGGAAGAACCGAGCGATTTTCCTAAAACGTCTGTAATCCCTGCACTCTCTAAAACTGCGCGCATAGATCCGCCGGCTAATACCCCAGTTCCTGAAGCTGCTGGGCGCAATAATACCTTCGCAGATTTATACTTTACTAATACAGGATGTGGAATCGTGTATTTCTGAGCTGTAGATCCTTCATCCTTAATCTTCTTAAGAGTTACTTTAATCAGATTTTTTTTAGCATCATCAAGTCCTTTGGCTATAGCACTAGTAACTTCATTAGCTTTTCCTAAACCGTGCCCAACTACACCTTTTTGGTCTCCAACAACAACTATTGCGCTAAAGCCAAATCTACGACCTCCTTTAACAACTTTAGCAACTCTATTGACGGCTACCAAGCGATCAGATAATTCTGAATCGGTTGGCTTAACTCTTTTTGTATTTACTCCTAATGACATGTAAATCGTATTAACAATTAAAACAATAAACCTCCTTCACGGGCACCTTCAGCTAATGCTTTTATACGCCCATGATACTTGAACCCGTTTCTATCAAAAACAATTTTGGTAATACCTGATGCAGAAGCTCTTTCAGCCAATGCTTTACCCACCTGCATACTAATCTCTGTTTTTGTTCCGGTATGTTCCAATAAAGATTTGGTATTTGAAGAAGAGGAAACTAAGGTTTTGCCAGTAGTATCATCAATAATTTGTGCGTAAATATGATTATTGCTGCGAAAAACAGAAAGTCTTGGACGTTCAACCGTACCTAACATACGCTTACGTATTCCTTGTTTTATGCGCACTCTACGAAGTTCTTTTTGATTTGACATAAAATTTTATTTTTTACCCCCTTTACCTGATGTTTTTCCAGCTTTACGACGAATCACTTCTTTTACAAAACGAATACCTTTTCCTTTGTAAGGCTCTGGTGGACGCAAAGTTCGTATTTTAGCTGCTACAAAACCTAAAAGTTGTTTATCAATTGATTTTAGCGTTATTTTGGGTGGTTGTCCCTTAAGGGTTTCTGTAGCCACAGTAATACCTTCGGGCATAACAAACTGAATACCATGAGAAAACCCCAAAGACATCTCTAAAATCTGGCCTTTGGCTTCTGCCTTATAACCCACACCAATTAGTTCCATTTCTTTTGAAAATCCTTCTGTTACACCGGTAACGAGATTATTTAACAAACTTCTATAGAGGCCGTGTAATTCACGGTGGCGTTTTTGGTCTGAAGGCCGTTGCACTTGCAAATCACCGTTTTCAAGTGTATAAGTAATATCTGGGTGGACATACTGGGTAAGAGTTCCCTTAGGACCTTTAACAGTTACCATTCCGCCTACCCTTGAAATTGAAACACTTGCGGGAATTTTTATAATAGCTTTACCAATTCGGGACATATAACTTTAATAAATAGTACACAAAACTTCCCCTCCAACATGATTGGTACGGGCTTGTTTATCACTCATAACTCCTTTTGAAGTAGAGACAATGGCTATTCCAAGGCCGTTCAATACTCTTGGGAGTTCTTCACAATTTTTATAGATTCTTAATCCGGGTCTGGAAACACGTTTGATGTGTTGGATTGCCGGTTCACGAGTTATTGCATCATATTTAAGTGCAATCTTTATTACTGGAAACTTATTTTCGGTATCTTTATCAAATTTCTTAAAATTCGATATGTAGCCGGAGTCACACATTACCTGCAAAATAGCCAATTTTATATTGGAGGCTGGTACTACAACAAGTCTGTGTTTTACAGCACTTGCATTTCTTATTCTTGTGAGCAAATCTGCTATAGGGTCTGTCATAAAATTACCAACTTGCTTTTGTTACACCTGGGATTTTGCCGGCGAGGGCTAATTCTCTAAATTTAATACGTGATAGGCCGAACATACGAATATAGGCTTTGGGGCGGCCGGTTAGTTTACAGCGATTCTTAAGCCGAACAGGACTTGAATCCCTCGGCAGTAGAGCAAGTTTTTGATACTCACCTGCTTCTTTTAGCGCTTTACGTTTAGCTGCATACTTAGCTACCAACTTTTCACGCTTAGCTTGACGTGCAATTATAGAACGTTTAGACATATTATTTATTCTCTTTAAAGGGCATTCCGAACGCTTTTAGTAAAGCATAAGCCTCAGCATCCGTCTTAGCTGTAGTTACAATTGTTATATCCATTCCCATAATTTCGTATATTTTATCAACGTCAATTTCCGGGAAAATAATTTGCTCACGAATACCTAAGTTATAGTTTCCTCTGCCGTCAAAGCCTTTACTTTGTAAGCCTCTAAAATCGCGAGTTCTTGGTAAAGATATATTTATAAGTCTATCTAAAAACTCATACATTTTGTCCCCACGCAAAGTAACTTTGCAACCTATCGGAACTCCTGCACGCAGTTTAAAGTTTGATATATCTTTCTTAGAGCGGCATATTATAGGTTTCTGACCAGCTATTTGTGCAATTTCATTTACTGAATGCTCTATTAACTTCTTGTCTGCCACTGCCTTTCCCATTCCACGAGATAAAACTACTTTCTCGATACGGGGAATCTGCATAATATTTTTATAGCTGAATTGCGTTTTTAATTCTCCGGCAATTCTTTCTGTATAATCTTTTTTTAATCGAATTATGTAAGCCATAATGAAATCAGAATTTAAATTGGCTGTTTAGTTTTTTTGCTGACACGAATTAATCCCCTTCCATTAGGGTTTCTAACTCTTCCAATCCGAGTGCTTTTGCCGGTTTTGGGGTCAATTAGCTGTAGTTTGCAAACTCGTATTGGAGACTCCATTTCTAACACCCTTCCGTTAGGGTTCTGTTGATCTGGCTTCATACGCTTTTTGATAATATTAACTCCCTCAACAATAGCTGTCTGCTTTGTTGGATACATTCTAACAATTCTTGCCTCAACACCTTTGTAATCTCCTGACAAAACCTTTACTAAGTCCCCTGTTTTGACGTGTAATTTTTTGTGTTTTGGATATAAAGTATTCTTAATCATTATCTTATATAACTTCTGGGGCTAAAGAAATAATTTTCATAAACTGTTTTTCTCGGAGTTCTCTGGCAACAGGACCGAATATGCGCGTACCTCTTGGTTCGTTCATCGCATTGATTATAACGGCTGCATTTTCGTCAAAGCGGATATAAGAACCGTCTTTTCTACGAACTTCTTTTCTGGTGCGAACTATCACTGCCTTAACGACATCTCCTTTTTTTATGGCAGCGTTTGGCATAGCCGATTTTACCGAACAAACTATCTTATCGCCAAGCGTAGCATAACGGCGTCTAGTACCTCCCAGTACTCGGATACAAAGTAACTCTTTAGCTCCGCTGTTATCTGCGGCTTTTAGTCGTGATTCTTGCTGTATCATAATTACTTAGCTCTCTCTAAAATTTCAACTAATCTCCAACGTTTCGTTTTGCTCAATGGGCGCGTTTCCATAATGCGGACAGTGTCACCAATATTCGCATCATTATTTTCGTCATGGGCAACAAATTTTGTTGTCCGCTTAATGTATTTACGGTAAATAGGATGTTCTATTTTTCGCTGAACAGAAACAACAATAGATTTAGCCATTTTATTGCTAGTTACTTTGCCGATTCGTTCTTTTCTATGATTTCTATCAAGGGGTTTTTCTGCTTGATTTTCTGAAGTAACTTCCATAATATTAGCGAATTCCTTTCTTTCGTTGTGTTAAAATTGTTTTAATGCGTGCTATTTTGCGGCGCAGTTGCATGATTTTTGCCGGATTTTCTATTCCGGATACGTAATGGGCAAACTTGAGTTTATCTAATGCAGCTTTATCTTCTATTACCATATTAGTCAAGTCGTTATCAGAAAATTCTCTTAGTTCAATATTAGTCATAATCAGAGATCTCTACGGGTTACAAATTTCATTTTACCGGGAAGTTTTTGTGCTGCTAGGCGCATAGCTTCTTTAGCTGCATCTGCGGCGATTCCGTCTGCTTCAAATAATATTGTACCGGGTTTCACTACTGCTACCCAGAATTCGGGGCTTCCTTTACCTTTTCCCATACGTACTTCTGCAGGTTTTTTGGTAATTGGTTTATCTGGAAATATTCGAATCCAAACTCGACCTTCGCGTTTTAAATAACGTGTTAGGGCAATACGAGCTGATTCTATTTGGCGACTGGTTATCCATAGTGGGTCTAATGATTTAAGACCGTAGGAACCAAACGCTATTTCCGCACCGCGTGTTGCCATTCCTTTTACGCGGCCTTTTTGTTGCTTACGGAATTTAGTTCTTTTTGGAAGTAACATTTTCTTGCTTAATTATTTTCGTTTCGGGCGGCGTTCTCTATTATTATCTCTTTCCCTAAATTGTCTCTTTTCGGGACGATTTTCTCTATTGGCATTATTAGCCGATCTATTATTAGATTGGTTGGTAGCAGCAGTAGGGGCTAAATCAACTTTTCCGTAAATTTCACCACGGAAAACCCATACTTTAACGCCTATAATTCCGTAAATAGTTAGGGCTTCTGATAAAGCATAATCAATATCTGCGCGTAAAGTATGCAGCGGTACACGGCCTTCCTTGTAAGACTCTGTTCTCGCCATTTCTGCTCCACCTAAACGTCCGGAACATATCACCTTAATACCTTCTGCACCAGCCCGCATAGTCGCAGTAATCGCTGATTTCATTGCTCTTCTAAATGAAACCCTTGACTCTAATTGTTGTACGATATTATCGGCTACTAATCGGGCATCTAACTCCGGCCTCTTAATTTCAAAAATATTCAACTGAACATCTTTTTGAGTCATTTTTTTGAGTTCATCTTTCAACTTATCTACTTCAGATCCACTCTTTCCAATAACAATACCAGGGCGGGAAGTATGCACAGTTACGATGACCCTTTTTAAGGTTCTTTCTATGGCAATTTTAGAAATTCCAGCTCTTGGAATGCGTTTTCTAATATAGTTGCGAATTTTTTCGTCTTCAATAAGTTTTTCAGCATATTTTGTGCCGCCAAACCAATTTGATTCCCAGCCTTTTATGATTCCTAAGCGTAGTCCAATAGGGTGTGTCTTTTGGCCCATATTAATTCTTTTCGATTATCTGATTTAAAACAACTGTAACATGGTTAGATCTTTTTCTGATTCTGTGGCCACGTCCTTGAGGTGCGGGGCGTAGTCTTTTCAGCATTGGTCCACCATCTACCATAATTAGAGATACAAAGAGTTCATCTTGCTCTAACTGCTCAAATTTTTGGATATATGAATGATAACCATTTAAAAGCAGTTTTCTAAGCGGGGTTGAAGCGTGTCTTGGGGAGAGTGCTAAAAAGTTAAGGGCATCGGATAATTTTTTCCCTCTGATAGCATCTGCCAACAGACGCATTTTACGCGGGGATGTCCGTTCATCTGATAGGAATACCTTGCATTCAGATTTTTTTGCACCCTTATACTTAGCTTGTATGCGTTTATTTTTTTTAATTGGCTTTTCTATACCTGCCGCAATTTTTTCTTTGCGGGTCATTTTAGTTGCACTTGCTTCCATTAGCTTTTTTTCCCTTTACTGTTACCTTTGGCGTTTTTAGAGCCTGCGTGACCTTTAAATGTGCGTGTTGGGGCAAACTCACCTAACTTATGCCCTACCATATTTTCTGTTGCAAGTACAGGAATAAAGCTCCTCCCATTGTGAACAGAAAAAGTATGACCTACAAAATCAGGTGATATCATAGAGCGGCGAGACCATGTCTTGATAACTTTTTTCTCACCCTTTTCATTCATTTTTAGAACTTTCCGTTCTAAAGTAGGCTCTATAAATGGGCCTTTTTTTAGTGAACGTGGCATAAATTAATTACTTTTTGCGACGAGAAATAATCAGTTTTGATGAAACTTTCTTTTTATTACGTGTTTTTTGGCCTTTTGCCTTGATTCCATTTCTGGAACGTGGGTGGCCACCGGAGGCTTTTCCTTCACCTCCGCCCATTGGATGATCTACCGGGTTCATAGCGACTCCTCGTACGCGTGGACGACGCCCCAACCAACGGTTTCTACCAGCTTTACCCAACAATATATTCATGTGGTCAGCATTTCCAACAGATCCAATAGTTGCTAAACAGTCATTTAGTACTAATCTTGTTTCTCCGGATGGTAATTTTAAGGTGGCATAACGTCCTTCCTTTGCACTCAACTGGGCATGAGTGCCGGCACTACGTGCCATCGCTGCACCTTTTCCGGGCTGTAGTTCAATATTGTGAATAATAGCACCTAATGGAATCTCTTTTAATGGTAAAGCATTTCCGACTGAAGGTTCGCTACCCGTACCAGATACTACTGTCTGCCCAACTTTCAACTTATCTGGTGCAATAATATAACGTTTTTCACCGTCTTTATAGAAAAGTAATGCTATCCTTGCGGAACGATGTGGATCATATTCTATAGTTTTAACTACTGCCGGAACACCATGTTTATTGCGCTTGAAGTCAATAATACGATACCGTTTTTTATGACCGCCTCCTACATAGCGTACAGTCATACGGCCTACACCATTTCTTCCGCCAGATTTTGAAATAGTTGTTAATAAGGAACGTTCTGGCTTATCTGTGGTGATTTCTGAGAAATCAGACACAGAGCGGAAACGTTGACCGGGAGTTAAGGGGCGAAGTTTACGAATACCCATTTTTTGCTTAGCTTAAATTTTCGTTAAAATTAATTTCCTGACCCTCTTTTAAGGTTATTGTTGCTTTTTTTCTGTTAGAAGACTTCCCTTGAATGAAGCCACGTTTAGACATTCTACTTCTGCTTTTACCTATAGTGATATTTGTCTGCACAGATTCCACAATAACCCCAAACATAGTTTCGATTGCCTTACGTATCTCTATTTTATTAGCACTAAGACCAACCTCAAAAACATATTTTTTATGTTTTTGCCCTATCTTCGTAGTTTTTTCTGTCTGAATGGGTTTTATGATAATTGACATAGTTATGCTAATAATGTATTTAATTGATTAACAGCATCTTTAACTATAATAAGCTGGTCACAATGTAATACATCTATTGTTGTAAATTGTAACGCAGGTTGTACCTGAGCTGTCGAAATATTTCTGGCTGACAAGTGCACGTTTTTGTTTTGGGACGGCAAAATTAATAAAACTTTTGAACTTTCAAGGTTAAAGTTTTTTAATATTTTTATAAAATCTTTTGTTTTGGGTTTTTCGATGGAGAAACTTTCGACTATAATGATTTTACTTTCCCGTGCTTTATAGGTTAATGCGCTTTTTCTGGCCAGTTTCTTTACCTTTTTGTTAATAGAAAAGGAGTAATCTCTTGGGCGAGGGCCAAAAATCGTTCCACCTCCTTTAAAAAGTGGGCTTCTTCTTTGTCCTTGCCGGGCATTTCCAGTGCCTTTTTGTTTGAATGGCTTTTTAGTACTTCCTCGTACTTCTGAGCGATCTTTAGTTTTGTGTGTGCCTCTACGTTGATTTGCCTGAAGCATCCGAACGTCCAAATATATCGCGTGATCATTTGGTTCTATTGCAAAAATAGAGTCCTCTAAAACAATAGAAGCACCGGTAGTCTTTCCTTGAACCGAATAAACTGGTAATTCCATACTTAATTTTTTATCAATACATAAGAACCATTAGCACCGGGGATATTTCCGGAAACAATAATTACGTTTTTATCTGACAAGACACGCAGTACACGCAGATTAGATATTGTAGTCCGTTGATTACCCATTCTTCCGCCGAGTTTTTTTCCTTTAAATACCCGAGATGGATCTGAGCCTGCGCCCATAGAACCGGGGGCGCGTAATCTATTATGTTGGCCGTGTGTTTGGCCTCCAACGCCCGCAAAACCGTGTCTCTTAACTACTCCTTGAAAACCTTTTCCTTTAGAGGTACCAACAACATCAACTAAATCACCCTCTGTAAAGGATGATGCAGACACAGTGTCTCCTAAGGCATAAGTAGTTACATCTAATTCAAACTCAGCGAGTTTACGCTTTGGAGTCGTAGTAGCTTTCTTAAAATGCCCTAATAAAGGTTGGGAAGTATTTTTTTCTTTCTTATCATCAAAGGCCAACTGAACTGCTTCGTAGCCATCTTTTTCATTTGTTTTGATTTGCGTAACAACGCAAGGACCTGCCAAAATAACCGTACATGCTATTTGTCGGCGATCTTCATCAAATATGCTGGTCATTCCCAGCTTTTTCCCTATTATTCCCGCCATGATTACTAAACTTTAATTTCTACATCTACACCACTTGGAAGCTCTAACTTCATCAGAGCATCAACTGTTTTACTACTTGAACTTAATATATCTATAAGTCTTTTGTGAGTACACACCTGAAACTGCTCACGAGATTCTTTGTTTACGTGTGGTGAGCGGTTTACGGTAATAATTTTCTTCTCTGTAGGCAGTGGTATTGGGCCGCTAACTATAGCTTGGGTACTCTTTACTGTTTTAACAATTTTTTCTGCTGACCGATCTACCAGAGTATGGTCGTATGATTTTAATTTGATACGGATGCGCTGCTTCATGAATTTTATGCTTTTTGACTTTCTTTAATTCCCTTTGATTTAGCAACTACTTCTTCTTGAATATTTCTTGGAGTTGGTTCATAATGAGAAAACTCCATTGTAGAAATAGCTCTTCCCGAAGATAGGGTTCTAAGTTGTGTTACATAGCCAAACATTTCTGATAGTGGCACTAATGCAACTACTACTTGCATACCATATCGAGATGTCATTGAATTAATCTGGCCTCTGCGGCGGTTTAGGTCTCCTACAATGGGACCCATATAATCGTCTGGGGTTTCTACCTCTACCTTCATAATAGGTTCAAGGATAATCGGGCCGGCTTCTGAGCAAGCTGCGCGCACTGAATAACGTCCGCAGAGTTCAAAAGATAAAGCATCCGAGTCAACCTCATGATAAGAGCCGTCAAATAGCCGAACGCGAATTCCTTCAACTGGAAATCCTGCTATTACTCCGTCTGTAAGTGCGCCTCTTATACCTTTTTCAATAGACGGAATATATTCTTTGGGGATTACGCCACCTTTGATTTCATTAACAAATTCAAATCCTTTATAGCCTTCAATAGGGGAATATTCTACGTGAATATCGGCGAATTTTCCACGACCACCAGATTGTTTTTTGAATAGTTCGCGGTGAACTTTATTTTTAGTTATAGTTTCTCTGTAAGCAACCTGTGGTTGGCCTTCATTAACCTCTACTTTGAACTCCCGCTTCATTCTATCCATGATAATCTCGAGGTGAAGTTCACCCATACCGGATATAATTGTTTGTCCAGATTCTTCGTCGGTTTTTACTCGGAAAGTTGGATCTTCTTCTGATAGTTTTTGGAGAGCTGTGGACATTTTGTCGGCATCAGCCTGAGTTTTAGGCTCTACTGCAAGTTCTATAACTGGTTCAGGGAAAGATATAGATTCTAAAATAATGGGGCTATCTAATGCACACAAGGTGTCTCCTGTCCGTATATTTTTAAATCCTACGGCTGCCGCAATATCTCCAGCTTCTACGCTATCAATAGGATTCTGTTTATTAGCGTGCATTTGTAAGATGCGGCTGATACGTTCTTTTTCACCCGTGCGGGTATTTAAGACGTATGATCCACTATCTAATGTGCCGGAATATACCCTAAAAAATGCTAAACGTCCTACATACGGATCAGTCATAATCTTAAATGCTAATGCTGTAAAAGGCTCATTTTTGTTGGGGTTACGAGTAATAGATTCACCGGTTTTAGGGTCGCTTCCTATCGTTGGTGGCATATCCAAAGGAGATGGTAGAAACTTAATAACTGCATCTAACATCGTTTGAACTCCTTTGTTTTTGAAAGAAGATCCGCACATTACAGGTGTAACCTTAAATGCATGGGTCGCTTTTTTTATTGCTTCATTTAGTTCATCTTCGGTGATGGTAGTTTCATCTGTAAAATATTTTTCCATCAAGGAATCATCGAATTCGGCTACTTGTTCGATTAGGAATCTTCTCCAATTTTCTACATCTTCAACGAGGTCTTGTGGTATTGGAACTACTTCGTATGTCATTCCTTTATCATGCTCGTTCCAGATAATTGCTTGTTTGGTTATTAAGTCAACAACACCGCGAAAGGTATCTTCACTGCCAATAGGAACTTGTAGTGGGATTGGATTAGCTTTTAGGCGTTCTTTAATTTGTGTTACTACTTTAAAGAAGTCTGCGCCTGCTCTATCCATTTTGTTCACGAAAGCGAGCCGTGGGACTTTGTATTTATTAGCTTGTCTCCAAACTGTTTCTGATTGTGGCTGAACTCCGCCTACGGAGCAGAATAACGCTACTGCGCCATCTAATATCCGTAAAGAACGCTCTACTTCAACGGTAAAATCTACGTGTCCGGGAGTGTCTATTAGGTTAATTCGATAAGGTTTATCTCTATATTTCCAGTAAGTGGTAGTAGCTGCCGAGGTAATTGTAATTCCGCGTTCCTGTTCCTGTTCCATCCAGTCCATAGTAGCTGCGCCTTCATGAACTTCTCCAATTTTATGAACAAGTCCTGTGTAATACAAAATGCGCTCACTAGTAGTTGTTTTGCCGGCATCAATGTGCGCCATAATCCCAATATTTCGGGTATTATGCAGGTCAACTTTTGAGAATTTATCTTGGGACATATTTGGTTAGAAACGAAAGTGGGAAAAGGCTTTGTTAGCTTCGGCCATACGGTGGGTATCGTCTTTTTTCTTTACTGATGCTCCTTCTCCTTTGGAAGCGGCAATAAGTTCGGCAGCGAGGCGATCTTGCATTGATTTTTCACCTCTTTTGCGGCTGTAGTTGATAATCCATTTGATACCGACGGATATACGGCGGTCTGGGCGGATTTCGGTAGGTACTTGGAATGTTGCGCCTCCTACTCTACGGCTTTTTACTTCAACCAAAGGCATCACATTTTCTACGGCTCTGTGAAATATTTCTAAGCCGGGTTGTTCTAATTTACGCTCTACAATATCTATTGCGTTACAAAAAATACGGTATGAAACACTTTTTTTGCCATCAACCATCATTGTATTAACGAATCTTGCTACAAGTTCGCTGTTGTATTTCGGATCTGGAGTAATTTCTCGCTTAATAGCTCGCTGCTTTCTCATGGAAATTAATTATTTAGGCTTATTTTTTGCTTCCGGGTTTAGCGGCTGGTTTAACATTTTTCTTTGTTCCGTATTTAGAGCGGCTTTGTTTACGGTTATTTACACCTGCAGTGTCTAATGCACCGCGAACGATGTGATAACGCACTCCTGGTAAGTCTTTTACCCTACCGCCACGAATCAATACTATTGAGTGTTCTTGTAAGTTATGACCTTCGCCGGGAATGTAAGCAATCACTTCATAGCCATTGACCAACTTTACTTTAGCTACTTTGCGTAGGGCTGAGTTTGGCTTCTTGGGAGTGGTTGTGTAAACACGGGTACATACTCCACGTTTTTGTGGGCACGATGCTAACGCCGGAGACTTCGTTTTCCACGTTTTTGTCTCACGACCCGTACGAATAAGTTGTTGTATAGTTGGCATATATTCGCTTCAAAATCAGAATATCCACTTTCGGGATTTGGACTGCAAAGTTACAGACTTATTCTGTTTAAAGTCAAATTATTTTTATTTTTTTATTCACTTTTAAAAGTATTCTAAAAATTATTAGCTCTATTAATGCAATTTACTAATTAACAGTATTTTGGAGTTCTGTATATTGAGCTATAATCTCTGCTGCAATATCTGCGGTATGATTAGTGGGTACATAGTTTTGAGCATTACGGCAAATTTTTTTTCGTACTTCAGGGTTTGCTATTAAGGGAAGTATATTTTTTAGTTGGGGAATAATTTCTTGTTCTGGGTTTACTAAGAAGGCTGCTTCTGATTCAGCTGCGCGTTTTGCTCGAAAATATTGGTCATCCAATCCTCTTTGGCGCGGGATAAAAATAGTCGCTATTCCGGCGTGTAGTAACTCATGAAAGGCGTTGTAGCCTGCTGCCGATATTGCCCAATCTATTCCGCTATACCATTCTGATAGCGGAAAATAGTTCGTTTCTATAATATTCTTGGAGGTTATTTTTAAATTTTGGCTATCTAAAGGGCCTCTCCCTAATAATATTTTGGTATTTGGTAAAGCCGTTATCAGCCGCAGAATTTCTTGAAAAAGTTCTTGATTAGAGGTATCTCCGCCGCCACCTAAGGTAATGAGCACTATATTTTCATCTGGACGGGCATTTAGGTAGTTTCTAACGTCTGGTCTTGATACTGGATTCCCTGCAAAAAATAACGGCCCGCTCCAGTATAAAGGTATGTCGTGTTCTATCGGTAAAGGGATTATCTCGCTGCCTCGATAATGCGGTGCTATAATTAAGTCATAAAACCGTTGAGCTTGAATTGTTCCTGCATCGTATGCGTCTTGTTTGCGTGCACGGTGTACATAAACTTTGTAAGCATTACCAAAGCGCAGCAAATTTGCTAAGTCAAAATGAGAGCCTAACACCAACGTATCTACGATAAGTATATGCGGGCGAAATTGGTCATATACATCATTCACTAAGGCTTGATAGAGTCTTCCAATAGCCCGATAGCCCCACGTTGGGTTTTGAGAGACGGCTGTTTTAGATGGAAACTGTACATAAGGTATCTTATAGCGGCATAATAAATTACTCGCGTGTGATGTAGTTAAAAAAAAAGGTTCTATCAAATATTTCTGCTGATGCAAAAACCCCTGCCATAAAGACATCATCCGCGTAAGATGCCCTAAGCCTAAGCCGTTTACGGCATAAAATAAAACTTTCAGGCGAGGCTTAGATAACTCATCCATTTGATAATATTGAGCGAAGCCAGAGAGATAATGTTATTCCAAGATAATTTCCGATAGCAAAGCCCAAAAGCCCCATTGCAATTCCAGAAAAAAGCATTTCCGGCTTCTTAATAGCCTGAACTACCGGAGGAACAAACGCCGGATTAAATATCGCCGCTACGTTTGTAACAATAGTAACATCAGAATCTATACCTACTATCCAACAGCTTATGTAGTGAAAAATAATTGACAGCAATAGTACACTGCCCATAAACTGAGCTACTTCTCCGCCCATATTACCCATTTGCTCAAGGCTAACCATTCCGCCCATACCTACACAAAACATTAATATTAAGTATTCTCCCGCAATGTGTGTACCCGGTAATTTGTGAATAGCCGGAATTAGCGAAAAAGCTATCGCTACGGAAGTAATCCCCAAAATCACAAATACCGGATTTAATGACCCATAAATCAGCTCCGAAGCCCCAAGTGTTATTCCCGCACCAATAGCAGCGAGTATGATACCTAATACATAATGTTTCCAAGAAGGGTTTTGGATAACATTATTATCCAAAATTTGGTTAGTTTCTTGGTTAAACATCGTTTTTCCCCGAAATTCAAATATTTTTTTCAGTACTTTAGGTAATGGGCCTAATAACAGCAAAAAATACCCTCCGCCAATCAGTACATCCACCGTATTCATGTTTACCAATAATGTTTCCGGAACCTGAAGAGCCTTTCCGATAGCAATTAAATTGGGTGTGCCACCGGTATAATCTCCTACTAACATACCCGCCATTTCTGCATTATCTATATAATTTGGAAAGATTACTATACAAGTTATGATTGCTGAGGCACATACCGCTACAACCGCCAGTGCATATCCCACTAAAAACCGGCGGCTTTCCATAAACCATCTACGAACGCTTACTGAAAATAGTAAGCAAGGCATCCCTAATGATAGCGCAACTTCCGAAATCCGCTGGGCTAAATCCGTTGAAGCCTGAAATATTTGGCTTAACATAAATCCGGCAGTATAGCATAATACCACAGGGCCTACGGCATCTAAATAAACCCAACGCTTACAAGCTTTCTGGATAAAGTATGGTGAAAATATCCAGCATAAAATATAAAATACCTGACTAACAGTACTATACATTAGCTATGCAATTTAGCATTGATATTTTTTAGCTATCAAGTGCCTGCCGAACAAGCTGGTTAATCACTTTTGGATCTGCTTGCTTTAAGGTTAGGTCCATAACTTTACCTACAAAAAACCCCAATAAGCCTACCTTCCCAGCCTTAAACTCCACTACTTTTTGGGGAAATTCTGCTAAAACCTGCGCTATGGCAACTTTTATGGCATCTTCATTTACCGATAACAGCCAATTATTTTCCTTCGCAATTTCAAAAGGCGTTTGTGTAGCATTAGGTAACAATGGAAAAATATATTCTTTAGCAATTGTTAAGCTAACTTTTCCCTCTGATACCAAATTGATTAAACTGGCTAATATATTTGGTTTAATTGTTATTTGGTTAATGTCAATGGCTTGTTCATTAAGATAGTTTTTTACTGGCCCCAGAATCCAATTTGCAGCTATTTTGGGTTCAATATTATGCGTTAATAAGTCTTCAAAGTATAAAGCGACATCTCTTTGCTCTGTAATTACTTGGGCATCAAAGTCTGAAAGTCCTAATTCTTGGGTATATTTTGGATAAAGGACTTCCGGGAGCGGAGGTAAGGTCTTTTCTACTGCTATAATATCCTGCTTACCCATAAAAACGGGTAGTAAATCCGGCTCTGGAAAATAACGGTAGTCGTCTGCGGTTTCCTTATCCCTCATGATCATCGTTACTCCCTTCGCCACATCCCAAGTGCGTGTTTGCTGTAAAATAATATTACCGGATTCTATTTCTTTTATTTGTCTTTCTGCTTCATAATCAATTGCTTTTGTTAAATTAGAAATTGAGTTCATATTTTTGATTTCAACTCGTTTTCCAAATTTTTGCTCACCTTTTGGGCGGACGGATACGTTTACATCTACCCGCAGGCTGCCGTCTTCCATATTTCCGTCACAGATACTGATGTATCGCACCAGCTTTCGTATTTCTGAAACATAAGTTGCCGCCTCCTCCGGGCTTCGCATATCCGGCTCGCTCACAATTTCTATCAGCCCCACGCCAGCCCGATTTAAGTCTAATAATGTGTCATACAAATCTTGGTCATGTAAACTCTTACCGGCATCTTCTTCTATGTGAATGCGCGTTATACCTATTCTCTTAGATGAATTATCTTTTAACCGAATATTAATGTAACCACCTAACCCTATGGGAGTTTTATCTTGGGTAATTTGATAGCCCTTAGGGAGATCGGGGTAAAAATAATTTTTTCGGGCAAAATAAGTAGATTCCGCCACCTTGCAATGGGTTGCTAAGCAGGCACGAATCGCATATAAATACGCATTGTAGTTAATGGAAGGCAAGGCACCCGGATGCCCATAAGAAACGGGCGATAATACTGTATTGGGTTGCTCTCCATACAAAGCTGCTTCAGGGCAAAACATCTTACTTTCAGTCAATAACTGGCAGTGAATTTCCAACCCAATTATCATTTCATAACCTTCTCTCATATTTTTTTAAGTTCCGCGCTGCGAAGTTAGTAAGTTTGAATAAAAGTAATTCTACTTCGTAAAAAGGTATTTTAGGATTCTGCTTTCTATCTTCTTGTGCAAATACCAACTAACTTTGTGTTTTATCAATTTAACTAAAAAATGAAAAAGTCTATTTCATTAAGTATTGGGTTAAAATGGGGGTTCTTTTTCATTATTTGCATATTTGCATCTGCCGGATACACCCAAAACAGCAAAAAAGTCCCTTCCTTGCCAATATCATTATTAGAAGGCTTAGCGCCTCCGGCTAAACGAAGTGCTTTTCCCAGAAATGCTGTCTGGCGCGGCGAATGGCGCGGCGATAAAGACTATAACAATCAATTCCTATTCATTTTTGAAGTTCACCTGCAAGAATTAGAAAACAATAAAATAGAAGGCGCTTTTTATTGGGAACTAAGTAAAATGCCTTTCCCCCCTGAACCGCCCTACTCTCTTTCTGATATAGGAAAAAAAGCCACTGAATTTGTGCGTGGAAGTTATGACCCACTTGCTAAAACCATGATTCTCAATGGATCTAAAAAAGATGATCCAGATACTATCATCGGCTTAGCTCGATATAAATTAACTTTTAGCAAAGATTTTGGTGAATTTAATGGTGTTACATTAAATCTTGCTTATCAAACGAATGTTGAAACTGATGGTGTCATCTGGACTAAAAAAGCAGAAGTTTATGCTTTTGAAAATGTTGTATTTAAGTCTGCATCAGATGAAATGCTTCCGGAATCCTATCCTGAACTTGACAAAGCTGCCAAATGGCTTAAAGATAACCCTACTATCCGAATTTATCTAAACGGGCACACTGATAGAGGTAACTCTGACGAATCAAAAAACAATCAACTTTCGCTACAACGTGCTCAGGCAGTTACAAACTATTTGATTAGCAAAGGAATAAATTCGGATAGAATAACGCCAAGAGGTTTTGGAAACACACGCCCCATCGAAAGTAACGAAACCGAAGAAGGTAGAAAAAGAAACAGAAGAGTGGAAGTGGAAATCAGAACTGACTAAGTTAGCAACCCTAACATCAGCATTTTAGTAGTTTTTCCGAACGTTTTCTTAGACTTCTCTATTAATATCCCACGCTTCTAAGTAGTCAGCCACTCTACGAACGAAAGTTCCGCCTAATGCTCCGTCAATAACGCGGTGGTCGTAAGAATGGGATAAAAACATCAAATGCCGGATTGCGATTACATCTCCTGTGGGGGTTTCCAAAACAGCCGGCTTTTTCCGAATAGCACCGGTAGCCAATACCGCACACTGCGGCTGCATAATTATAGGAGTTCCCATAACATTCCCAAAAGTACCTACATTAGAAATTGTAAAAGTTCCATCTTCTAAGTCAGTAAAAGACAACTTGTTGATTCTCGCACGGTTAGCTAAGTCATTCACGCTGGCAGCTAAACCGGCTAAGTTTAACTTATCTGCGCGGCGCAAAGTAGGAACAATCAAGTTATTCGTAGGTAGCGCAACCGCAACGCCTATGTTTATATCTTTCTTAACAATAATTTTATCGCCATCTACCGAAATATTAACCATCGGTAAATCCCGAATCGCCTTGCAAACGGCCTCTACAAACATCGGTGTGAAGGTTAGCTTTTCCCCATATTTTTTCTCGAAAATAGATTTATTTTTCTCTCTCCACAAAACCAAGTTGGTAACGTCTGCCTCTACAAATGAAGTTACATGCGGGGAAGTCTGCTTAGAATACAGCATATTTTCGGCTATCACTTTCCGCATCCTGTCCATCTCGATTATTTCAAAATTACCATTAAAGGAAAATGATTTTTTGGGAGTAGAGACTGGAGTAGCAACTGATTCTGTAACAATCTTTTGGGTGTTATTTACCGGTTTGTCTAACTGAATAACCGGTGGAACTGTTGAAGCATTCGTTCCGGTAAGATTACCGGCTTTTTTAAGTTCTAAATATTGCAGAATATCTTTTTTCGTAACTCTACCTTCATTACCTGTTCCGGGGATTCTATCCAGTTCGTCTGTAGAAATTCCTTCTTCTTTGGCAATATTCATAACTAAGGGAGAATAAAACCGGCCGGACTGTGGTTTTTCTAATAAAAGGTTTGTCAAAACGGGTTGTAACGCATCGGAAGAACTGGCAATCTTAGATATAACTTCCTTATTTGTGGTGAGTTCCGGTTTTGTATTAGTCTTTGAAGCTGTATTGTTAGTGGCATTGGTTTCAAGCACTGCAATAACAGTTCCTACTGGAACAACTGCACCTTCCGGAAATAATATTTCGGCTAATGTTCCGCCACTTGGGGAAGGCACCTCTGAATCTACTTTATCAGTAGCAATTTCAAGAATAGATTCATCGGTTTCAATAACATCACCTATCTTTTTTGTCCATTTAAGAATAGTTGCTTCCATGATACTTTCGCCCATTTTGGGCATTACCATTTCAACGCGGGCCATAGATTAACTCCTATTTTGATTATTGACGCAAAGTTACAGTTTAAATTGGCACATACAATATGAAAAAATCCGCTATTATTTAAAAGCCAGTAAAACCATAAAGCCCGCAAATGCGGGCTTTATGGTTAATAACACAAAGTGGTTATGATTACTCAACAACTACTTTATGATTAAAGGTAGATTCGCCACATCTTAATGATAGGTTGTAAACGCCTGAGGATGCACCATTTAGGTTTACTAATATATCATTGGAGAGTTCGGCTGTGCCGTTTTGAGTAGCTATTACGCGACCGGTTACGTCTGTTACCAAAATATTGTAACTCATACCGGCTTCGCCTTGGAAGCGAACAGATACATATCCGTTACGGGTCGGAATAGGATACACAACAGCATTTAAGGCAGTAGCTCCCATAGTCTTGGTATTTACGTGTGTAAACGTATTTATGGATGACCATGGACCATAGCTGCCATTACAATTGGTACGTACACGCCACTCATAGGTACTGCTTTCAGATAAACCACCTAAATTACGGGTCGTATCTACATTATTCATAATAGATATCCAGTTAGGATTACCTTGTAAACGCCACTGTATATTGTAGCTCGATGCTCCTGATATAAGATCCCAAGAAAGTTTCCGCTGAGTAGGTGAATAATAAGCATTTGCTAAATTAGTTGGTATCTCACAAGTAGGTAATGTAGTGAAGTTATCTAAATTAGAAGTAGTATTAATAACACCATTACAGTATGTCTGAGCTTTCCACTCATAATTAGTTGCTTGCCAAAGGCCAGTAAGTGCAACATAAGCATTGGTAGTGGTTACAGAAGCCCAGTTGTTACTTCCCGTTCTACGATATAGTACTTTAACGCTATCCGGTGTCCCTGATGTGAGCCAGTTAAGCGTAGCAGCACTGTCAGTTACATTAGTTTCGTTAGTTCCAGTGAATGAAGCGCAGATTCCGGCAGTAGTAAAGGTTGATGTAGGCCCCCAATATCCGGTTCCATTATAGAATGTCTGGCATTGCCATAAGTAGTTTGTATTTGCCTGCAATTGTTGACGTTGGAAATTTAGTGGAGCACCAGATAACGTCTCAATCTTAAACCAGCTATTAGCTATGGATTTCTTGATATACACTTTAACTGAATCACAAGGAGTATTTCCATTGTAAGTCCAATTAAGTGAAGCACCATTATGGGTGATGTTGATTGCTGTCATCGTGTTTACGACATAAGGAAGCATAACCGTTGCAGTAACTGCGGTGCGTGTAGGTGATGCACAATCTCCGAAAGCCTCTACATAATAAGTTGTAGTATTACTAATAACTTGGCTATAAGAATTTCCGGTAAATAATAAAGTGCCTCCGATAAGTTGGTCATACCATCTAACGCTGCCAAAAGATGAAGTGGCACCTAAATTAACGACACCTGCACCTATGCGGCTATCCGGTGTAGTTGAGGTAATGATAGGTGGTACACCAAGAGTACCAGTTACACAAACAGTAAAATTACCTTCGCTACCCGGTATTGACCATACTCTTACATAGTAATCTGTATAACGTACTAAGCCAGTGTAGTTTAAAGTACCTTGTGAAGTATTACAATTACTGCCAACTTGTGTTCCGCTGCAGTCTGAATTCAAATTAAATCCATGAGTTCCGGTAGAAGTAGCTACTGTAATGCCAATATTGGTATTACAGCCGGTATTGAACTTGTACCAAACATCGTTCTTAGCACCGTACATATTACAACTTGCAGAGGGATTTGCACCTGAAGAAGCTGCAATTGTAGTTCCATTGGTTGAAACACAGCTAGGATTTACATTCAACATAGTAGCATTGATACACTGGTCGTTTGGTGGTGGAACGGGGCATGGTGTGGTCTCAAAGATAGCCAAACTACAAGTTCTGCCTACAAGGCCAGTAGCCCATGACCACAAACGTACATAGTAAGCATTTCCGGGTGTTAAGCCGCAGAGGTCAGTTAGGGGCATAAGATTATTTCCGGGGCCATCATCAGAGCAAGCTATTACGCTCCCTGAACCCGGACAACCATCCCATACTTCCATAACCCAGTCAGAATTATTACCCGGATAGGAACGAACACGTAACTTGTTAGTCGTATTCGGAGCAATAAACTTAACCCAACGGTCATCATCAGGGACATTTCCACTACCACTGGAACAATTTGCATTCGGGCCATCTTGGGAAGCACCAGAGTTAATTACTGTAATAACAATAGATGCTGAGTCCTGATAAGTAGCTATAGTAGAGGCAGTTACGCAAGATTCACCGGGAGTTTGTGTCTGGAAATTACTCGGGCCGGTAACAGTGCTCAAGCCGTCAATACCGCAATCTTGCCGTACATAGAAAGAATAATCAGTTCCGGGATTCAAGCCACTTAAAGATACCGGAGAAGTAGCCGGATTAACGGTAGTGCCGGTACCCTGAACAAAACCAAGTGGTCCCCATTCTAAAATATAGCTTCCTTGACCGGAGCCTGACCATGTCAAATCGGCAGTCGTCAAAGAAATGTTAGTAGCGGCCAACGCATAAGGAGCAGGGCAGGCAGGTATCGTGATGTTAATCTTATAATCCTCAGTCTCTCCGTAAGATTGATTATCACAAGAGGTAAAGGTAAGATTACCATAAACACAACGAACGCGCATCCGGTGAACACCCGCAGGAGCATTACCCGGAATAACGATCGTACCACTAACAGAACTTGTAGCTTGCAGGCTAAATACCATTTCTCCGGCATCTTCAAAACTACCATTGTCATTGAAATCTACCCAAACCTTACAACCTTCACTATAAGTATTATTACCAAATGTAACAGACACCGGATAAGAAGAACCAGCAGCCGCATTGGCCGTTAAACCGGAATAGTAAGTATAATATGACGGGCCAGGAGAACAGGTAGAAGTATTGTTAATGTTAGAAAAAGTAAAATTAATAATATCATCATCATCAGTGCAGCCGGTTGAATACGTAGGCGTGCAGTAGCAGTTATTCGGGGCTTCCATATCTACAAATACAGAAACAGATGAAACCGTTGAACCACAGGTTACATTGCAACGATAATAAGTAGCTGATGTCTGGGTAGCAACCCTAAATGTATCGGTAGCTCCGGTGATATTTGACCAAGAAGAACCATTCGGAGAAGACTGCCACTGATAAGTCTGGTTTAAACCATTAGAATTACCCGTGAGATATACTGAAAATGATGAACCGGAACAAACCTTAGGTAAAGTACTGTTAGCAGTACCGGCAGTAGGGGGATCCACACAAGGAGAACCCGCTACTATGTTAATATTATAGTCTTCTGTCTCTCCGTAAGATTGGGCACTACAAGAGGTAAAGGTAAGGGTGTTCCAAACACAACGAACGCGCATCCGGTGAACACCCGCAGGAGCATTACCCGGAATAACGATCGTACCACTAACAGAACTTGTAGCTTGCAGGCTAAATACCATTTCTCCGGCATCTTCAAAACTACCATTGTCATTGAAATCTACCCAAACCTTACAACCTTGACCTGCATAGCCAAAGGTAAATGATGTTGGATAAGATAAGCCGGTATAAACATTGGCCGTCAAACCGGAATAGTAATTATAATTCTGTGGTGAGCAATCGGAAGTATTATTAATGTTAGAAAAGGTAAAGTTCGTGATTTTATCATCACTGGTACAAGCGTTTGAATACGTAGGCGTGCAGTAGCAGTTATTCGGGGCTTCCATATCTACAAATACAGAAACAGATGAAACCGTTGAACCACAGGTTACTTTGCAACGATAATAAGTAGCTGATGTCTGGGTAGCACTATACGGAACAGAAGTAGCTCCACTAATATCTGACCAAGAAGAACCGTTCGGAGAAGACTGCCACTGGTAGGTCTGAACCCCACCGGACTGGCCAGTTAGGTTTAAGGAAAACGCAACGTTAGCACAAGCCTTAGGCACAGAGCTAACAGCCGTACCTGCCGTAGGCGGATCCTGACATGGCGGCGGCGTAAACAACACATAGGGATAATTTGTCCCATTATAGTTAGTTATAGAGGTAGTAAAAACGGTTGTGCTGGGTACACGAGCAGCATCTAAGCTGATAAAGTCAGTAGTGCTCGTAGAAATCCCGATAGAAGCACCTGACATTCCGTCCGTTGCTGTATTCGGTGAACCATATACATATTGAATGGTGTTAGTGCCCTCTGAAAGAGTAACCTGAAACTGAGCATTGGCGGCAGCACTTGTGCTTCGCGGAATCGTAACATACCACTGGATTACCAACTTCCGGTTAGGGGCTGTACCAAAAACCTGATACCGAATCTCCCCGCCTAAACCAGATCCCCCCAGAGCCAAATCATTCCACCAAGGAAATAGTTTAGGCTGGTTCGTAGCACTATTCGTATTCGTGTACTGAGAAGAAGCAGCTATCCCGCCAAACTTCAAAAAACCGTCCGGTGATACTGAATACTGGGTGTAAACAGTGCCCCCGAAGTTAAAGTTAAACCCAATGTTCTGAACCACTGAAGGAATATCGTCATTAGAAGCAGACATAATAATGGTTCCACCACTTAGGTTTTCCCAAGTAGCTCCCGTACCGGTAGTAGCGGTGTAACCATTTACCTGAGCTGTGGCAGATGAGGCTAAGCCTAACGAAACCACAGCAACCGTCAGCGCCAAACGCCAACTTCGCAATCGTGAAAAAATAAAATTACGCATAATAAAAAACCAGAGCTAATAGAAACTCTTGAAAACAAAATTAGTAAAAAAACGTACTTGTCAAGAACTTTTAAAAAAAATGTCTAATTATTCAAGATTTTTTACGTTTTATCAGCCAAAATTGATAGTTCGGCTGATAAAATATAGGTGATTTATGCTATTCAGTGTATAGTCCCGCCTGAAAACGCAGCTATATTCGGGTTAGTTTCTTAACTTAGCAGTTTTTTTAGGTCGAGGTGTTCTATTTTTATGTCTAATCTTTTACCAAATTCATTGATTCATTCGAGGAGTATTTACTTAAAGCAGCATGCTTACAATCCCATTCATTGGTTATCTTGGGGGGAAGATTCGCTGGCTCGTGCAGCTAAGGAGCAAAAATTGGTTATCGTTAGCATTGGCTATGCTGCCTGCCATTGGTGCCATGTAATGGAAAGAGAATGTTTCAATGATCCGGAAGTTGCAGAAATCATGAATGAACATTTTATTTGTATTAAGGTAGATAGAGAGGAACGACCGGATGTTGATGCAGTATATATGGATGCTGTGCAGGCACTGCATGGAAGCGGCGGATGGCCTCTAAATTGTATTTGTTTACCCAACGGGAAACCCATTTATGGAGGAACTTATTTTCCTAAAAATCAATGGATTAAAATTTTGTTAGATATATTAAACTTGGTTACGGCAGACCCAGAGCGAGCTTTTGCTTATGCTGAAGAAATTACGCAAGTAATTCAGCAAAATGAAAAAAAAGTTTTAACTTCCTTAAAGCATATTTCAACAGATATAAATTTTGTAAAACTCATTTTTCAAAGTTGGAAAAGCTACTTAGATTTTGAATTTGGCGGAAGTTTGCACACGCCTAAGTTTCCGCTTCCACATAATTGGCTGTATTTATTGCGGTTTGGAGTACTTTCTCAGGATTCAGCGGCACTTAGCATTGTAGAAACAACCTTAGATGCTATGGCTTCCGGCGGTATTTATGACCAGATTGGCAGTGGCTTTGCCAGATACTCTACCGACAATAAATGGTTTATTCCCCATTTTGAGAAAATGCTCTATGACAATACCCAGCTAATTTCCTTGTATGCAGAGGCTTATAGATATTTTCAAAAACCTGTTTATCAGGAAGTTGCTGAAAACACTATTCGGTTTATTCAACGAGAATTAAAACAAAGAAAAGGTTATGCATCTTCGATTGACGCTGACAGCGAACATATAGAAGGGTTATTTTACGTCTGGAAATATGCTGATATTCAGGTAGTTTTGGGAGGTTTAGCAGCTATTGCCTGTGATTTTTACGGCTGTACCGAAGCCGGAAATTGGGAACACGGAAATAATATTTTGGCACCACGTTATTCAGATTCTGAAATGGCAAAAAAACTGGCCATTAGCGAACAAGAATGGAAAACTAAGCGCTCCCAAATAAATCATGTACTATTTGAAAATCGAAAAAAAAGAGTTCATCCAACTATTGATGACAAAATCATAACATCTTGGAACGCTCTATTTATCAGTTCTTTAGTAGAATCATATAAAAGTTTTCAAAAAGAGGAATATTTGTTTGAGGCGATGGCCTTAGCAGATACGATTGTTGAAAGTTCCTGCGAAGACTTTCAGGTTTTTCGCTGCCCTATTGCAGAATCCGACAATATTACAGGCTTTTTAGATGATTATGCCTTTTTAATCCGTGCTTTTATAGATTTGTATCAAGTAACGTTTGAGGGTTATTACTTAGAGCAGGCAAACAATTGGTTGCTTTATGTGGATGCCCATTTTAGGGATGAAACTACCGGTTTTTATTGGTTTAGCTCTACACTAATGCCTCCGTTAATTGTTCGTAAGCAAGAAATTCATGATACGGTGATTCCGTCCTCTAATGCACAAATGGCTCATAATCTTTGGGATTTGGGGATATTTTTAGACAAACCGGAATGGAAAGAACGGGCAAAAAAAATGCTGCTGCAAATTGCGCCCAAAATAGAAACCTATCCATCTATCTACTCACATTGGGCAATTTTATTGCTAAAGCAGGCTTATCCGGATTTTCAGGTAAGTATTGTGGGAAAAGATGCCCTAACTAAAATGCAATTTCTATGGAAAAAATTTATTCCTAATATTTTGTTTTCAGGAAGTTACCAAAAATCATTTTATCCCTTATTGCGAGATAAGTTTGTTTTAGACAAAACATTGATTTACACTTGCCAAGGAGAAGTATGCTACGAACCGGATACCTCTTGTGAAAATGCTTTACAAAAAATACAAACAAATTTCCGATAAAATAACGCTTATTTTTTTAGGATTAATCATTAAAATATAGTTTTCTAAACTATTTTTCAGTATTATTTTGGAACCTTATTACTTCTTCTGACGTATAAGGGTTTAGTTATACTTAAATATAGATTATGAAAGTCTTTTTTATTGATATATTGCAGTACCTGCTGAACCCATTAGAGAGCCATTTTACGATAGCGTGGGTGGCGTTCGTTCTTCTGATAATGGTTCAGTTAGTTCGCTCTAACCACACATTGTCCTATAAGACAATTTGGTTTTTGGTAATCTTAGGATTTCCTTTTCTGGGGGTTATTGTTTATTGGATTTTTGGATAATCTAAATTTGGCGATATTCTACATTATTAATATTGAAAAATAGTGGATTTATCTACTTTTTAGCTTTGTATCGCATATTTTTACTCAAACCGTCTGGAATACTCAAAAAAAACAATTTATGTTGTCAGATTTTGTAACCTTATCCATTAAAATACCGTAGAAACCTTTGTTCACATACTTATGGTGAATTTACTTTTTGGGTTATGGGTGCAGATTTTTCTGCACCCATTTTTTATTTCCAGCAAATATTTTTGAAGTTGCAGTACGAACAAGGTTCTTTGTCTTGAAAATCACTTGTTTTTTGGGGAAATTCAAATTTTAATAAACTTTTGTAAAAGAAATAAATTTGCTTTGTAACAATATCGGTACTTGTTGTAGAAATTTCTATTGGTTGGATAACTTCTTCAACATCTTGGGATTCAAGGAGATGGAATTGAAAAACGTTATTTGTATTAAAAATAATATGCTGTGAGGTTAAGATTTGATAGAAAACCATTTGTCGCCAGTAGTTACCTCCAAATTTATTTGTTTGTTCTTGGGCGATGTCTGAGATAGAAAGAAGTTGATAATCAATATCTTGTTGTGGTTCTTGGGTTCGTTTTTTGAATGCAGTTTTATCTGCTTTTCCGGTTTTATAATCTACACAAATCCATTGGTTTTCAATAGTTTGCAATATCAAGTCTAATTTTCCGTTTAGTTCTATAAAGTTTTCCTTGATGGGTAGTTTTGCGTTTAAACTTTGCTCTGTCCACCAGTTTTTTAGGTTATGCCAAGTTGGCAGCATCTGGTTATAATAGTTTTTGAGGATAATTTCTCCGCGCTCTTGATAGGTTTTGAACTTGGGGTCAGAAAAAAGATAACGATAGGTTGTGATATTTTCTTTGAATTTTTGGATAAATTCATCTTCTGTGGGGAGAAGTTTGTGGC
Source organism: Bacteroidia bacterium (assembly GCA_026932145.1). Classification (NCBI taxonomy): domain Bacteria; kingdom Pseudomonadati; phylum Bacteroidota; class Bacteroidia; species Bacteroidia bacterium. Next base: position 96,806 of record JAIXKT010000054.1, on the reverse strand, counting down.
TTTTATAGTTTTCCATGAGGCTGCGCAATGCTTCGTGAATTGCCGTTCCAAAGGCAGAATCCGGCGTAAAGGAAGTCGGTAATTTGATGATGTATGCTAAATAAAACTTTCTGGGGCATTCAAAAAAGGTATTTAAGTGCGTTACAGATAGTTGAAATTCTTCTATTCTTTTTGCGAAGTATTGAGCGGATAGTGTTTCAAAATTTTTTAGGAGCGGAGCGTTGTAATAATTCGGTAGGTGCTCTTGGATTAGTTTTTGGACTGTTTCAGTTTCTATGGATTTTTCTATACACTGTTCAACATCAATTAGTTCTGATAGAAAAGATAGTTGAGTATCTTGGTTTTCAGTAGTGTATGTAAAGGTAAGGGAATATTTTGCTCGGGTAATTCCTACATAAAAGAGCCTTCGTTCGTCATTTTTAGTTTGCTGGTTTGCTTTTGGGTTATTCAGTGTTTGTTTATTTGTCGGGTTATTTTTCAGGTAATCTACCGGTGGCAGGAATGGTTCAGCTCCGGTATATGGTTTCCAGTATTTTTCGGAGCAATTTGCCATAATCACGTGGCTATATTCTTCCCCTTTGGCACTGTGTAATGTAGAGATTCTGACACCGCGTGAGCCTCCCAAGAGGGTCGTTACTGGTACAGAAATTTTTTCTTGGCGCATTTTTTGGATTTTTTCCAACACCAACATTGCGTTGGGTTCGGCAGTATATAGTTCTTGTAAAAGTGTAAAAAACGTTTTTAATTGCTCTACATAAGTGAGTTGCGTAGGGCTACGAAGTGAAAAAGCGATAATGCCGCTCTGATACCAAACACGCTCAAGCCATTCCTCAAAAGAATATTCCTGAAAGTCCTTGACCCAAAAATCTATAGAGCGAGCTACTTTGGTTATCTGCTCCTTTATCTGAAAATCCTCGCTTTTTTCCGCCGATAAAGTATGAATAAAATCATAAAAATTCTTTCTTCGTTTATCTTCATTTCGTTCGTTTTGCTCCCAGATTGTATAACTCTGCTGAACAGAAAAGGCATCTAACTCCCACCAAGGGCACAATAATAACTGAAAGAACAATGTGTTATTTTCTCCCGGCAAAAATGTTTGGTGGTAAGATTTGAGTAAATATTCTAAGAGTAATAAAATATTATCTGTAAATTTTTCTTCCAATAAATTGGTTGTTTTGGACAAAGAAGCTGGAATCTGTTGGTTTTCAAGCAGCCTAAATATTCTTTCGGCGTGTTTGTTTTTCCGTACCAATACCGCTATTTCACTGGGGTCTGTGTTTTTTTCTAATCTTTGCTGGATAAGTCTGATAATCCAGAATAGCTCTATTTCTGCTGATTCAAGTTTGTAGCATACAATTTTTTCATCGGATATTGGAGTTACGTTACTTTGTAGGTCTTTATGCAGTTGATATTTTTGCTGAATTGCTTCAACGTTTATCAAGCGTTCTGTCAGTTTTTGGATTGTTACGGCGGCGGCATTTAAGATAGGTTGGGTGCTGCGGTAGTTTTGGTTCAAAACAAGAAAGGCTTGTGGCGGAAAACGTTCGATAATCTGGAGCAAATTGTAGGTATTAGCTCCCTGAAAACGATATATGGCTTGGTCGTCATCACCCACCACAAAGAGATTTGGGTTTTCCCAATAACCCATTAAAAGTTCCAGCACTTTATTTTGTGCGCCATTGGTATCTTGATATTCATCAACTAATACATATTGATAACGCTCTTGATAGCGAGCTAAGAGATTTTCATGCTGCTGAAAGGCATTTATGACTTGGCTAATCATATCGTTATAGTCATAGAAACCGGCTTCCTGTACCGCAGTCAGATATTGATTAGCGATTGTGATTGCTGTTTTCCATTTTTCTATATCTTCTATTTCTTTGTTGCCGGCTTGGTTAATTTCTCCCGGTAATTTATCCCGATACTTTCGTTTGTAAATAAATTTTTCTATATTGGGAATATCTTCTTGGTAATTTTCAAACCACTGTTGTAAGTCATCTATTTGCAGGCCTTCTTCAGCTATTATTCTAACTAATTTGAGTAACCGCCCTCTGGTATTGCTTGAATATTCCTCTCTTTTGTTTTTAAATGGATGGCTTAACGGCAACTGAAACAGGATATTATCCATAATTTCTATTTTGTCAAGTTCCTGAATCTGCCGTAAGATTTTATTGTTTTCAAAAATGGCTGGATTTTCAATGATAATTTGGTTGCAAAATGCGTGGAATGTGCTGACTGTAATTTGGTATGCTTCTGGGCCAATTAATTGCAGCAGTCGTTTTTTCATTGCAGATGTTCCGGCATTGGAATACGTCAAACACAAAATATTGTAGGGAGAGACATCCGGTTGTAGCAATAAATTAGCGATTCTCATAGAAAGCACCTGCGTTTTTCCGGTTCCCGGCCCGGCAAGTACCACTACTGTTCCATTTAATACATCCACAGCACTTCGCTGCACTGCATTTAAAGACTGATATTGTATCTTAAATGAATTTTGACGAGGTTTCTGCATAGCTACCAATATTGCACAAAAATAAAAGTCTTGTAGCTTAGAAAGTATAAAGGCTCTAATTTCGTTCTTGAAAACATCCAGATTATGAATAACCATTTTTTGCCAAAAAATCTCCGGATAATCTCTTCTGCTTTCTAAAACACAATTAAACTTAAAAAACAATGAAAATACTGCATACTTCTGACTGGCATTTAGGTAGAACTCTTTATTCTAAAAAAGAACGGCAAGAAGAACACGCCGCTTTTTTAGAATGGTTGCTAATAACGATACAAGAAAATGCTATTGAATTACTATTGATTGCCGGTGATGTATTTGACACTGCGTCCCCCAGCAGTACTTCCCAAAAAATGTATTATGACTTTCTCTTGAAAGTAAAAACTGCAGGTTGTGGAAATATAGTTGTCGTGGGCGGAAATCATGACTCACCCAGCTTTCTCAATGCACCCAAAGATATTTTGGCAGCATTAAATATCTCCGTAATTGGCTGCACAAACGAAAATATTGAAAATGAAATTATTATCATCAAAGACAAAGAAAAAAAGCCAATTATTGTTTGCGGGGTTCCTTTTTTACGGGAAAGAGATATTAGCCGTTTTACTGATAGAGAAAATTATGCTGACCGCTCAAAACGCATCAATGAAGCAATCCAAAAACATTATGAAGCAATCGCTAAACTTGCTGAAAATAAACGACAACTATTAGGAACAAACGTTCCAATCATTGCAACGGGCCATTTGTCAGTACTTGGGGGCAAAAGAAATGAAGATGACGGCGTTCGGGAAACCTACATCGGAAATATAGAAGCAATTGGTAGCGACATTTTTCCCCGCATTTTTGATTATGTTGCTCTTGGGCATTATCATCTGCCATCTAAAATCAAAGAACATATTCGCTACTGTGGCTCACCAATCCCAATGGGTTTTGGAGAAGCAACACAAAAAAAATGTGTTTATATCATTGATTTTAAGAACGAAAGAACCATTAAAACAGTAGAAATTCCGGTTTTTCAAAAATTAGAATCTATTGCCGGAAACAAAAATCATCTAACAAAACGCTTAACAGAACTAAAAGAAATGAATGAATCTGTTTGGGTTGAAGTCATTTACAACGGTGATGAAATTTTTCCTGATTTTTCTACTTGGGCTAATGAACAAATAGCTAATTCTAAAATCGAAATCTTAAAACTACAAAATCGCCAATACCGAAGCAGTGGCTTAACAACAGAAGACACCGCAGAATCACTTGAAGAACTCAATGCCTTCAATGTTTTTGATAAACTACTCGAAAAAAACAACATTCCTAACGAACAAAAAAACGAGATTACAGAATTATACAAAGAAATTGTTGATAGTTTAGAAAATAGCCTTTTATGAGAATCTTAAACCTTAAATTCAAAAATATCAATTCGTTATCGGGTGAAAATGAACTTGATTTTACCCAGTCTATTTTTACAAACGATGGGCTTTTTGCCATTACGGGCAAAACAGGTTCCGGTAAAACTTCTATTCTCGATGCTATTTCGCTCGCTCTCTATGGAAAAACACCCAGAGTAGAAATCACCGGAAACGAAAACGCCGTAATGACAAAAGGCGAAAAAGATTGCTATGCAGAAATTATCTTTGAAGTAAATGGCAAAAAATGGAAATCCTCATGGAAACAAGAAGTAAATAGAAACGGAAATTTAAAACCCGTAAACCGGCTAATAGCTGATATTGAAGATAAAATCATCGCCGACCAAATACGTTTCTGTGATACCAAAATTGTTGAAATTGTGGGACTTACCTTTGAGCAATTTACCAAAGTAATTATGCTGGCGCAAGGCAGTTTCGCAGCCTTTTTGCAAGCTGATAAAAACGACAAAGGTGAACTCTTAGAGCAAATAACAGGAACTGAAATCTATGGAGAAATCTCAAAAAGCGTTTTTGAACGAAATAGAACAGAAAAAGGAAAATTAGATAAGATTTCAATAGAACTGGAAGCAATAAAAACGCTTTCAGCAGCAGAAACCGAAACCCTTAATACAGAAATCATCAGCTTTGAAATAGAAAAAAATCAAATTGATGAAAATTTAAAACAGATTGACACAGCTCAAAAATGGCTTACTGATTTAGCCAATTTAAAAAATCAAATTTATACAGCAAAAGAAAAACTGCCGGAATTGGAAGAAAAAAACAAAACAACACAAGAGATTTTAAAAAACGCAAGCGATAAACTAACTGCGGCAAAAGAAGAATGGAAACTGCAAGAACCGGTGTTCAAACAAACCAGGGAGCTGGATACCAAAATTTTATCTAAAAAAGAACTGCTAAAACCTCTTGAAAACACCCTTTCTGAATTGAAAAAAGAATCTAAAAACACTGAAACAGAACTAAATACAAAAATAGAAAACCACAAACAATTAGAAACAGAAATAACAAATAAAAAAAACAGCTTAAAGCAAAAACAAGATACACTCCAAAACCTGAAAAATGAGTTTAACAGCCTTTTGAACGGAAAAGAAAAAACAGACCTACACACCCAAAAAGAAAATATCGTTACCTGCGGAAGAACCGTAAAAACCATCATTGATACACTTAAAGCTACATTACAGAATAAAGCAGTAATTGTTCAGTATGAGCAAGTTATTTCCCAAAATACAAACAAGATAGCAGCACTTTTCACAAAAATCAAAGCACATAAAATAACTGCCGAAAACCAAAAACGAGAACTCAATCTTTTAAGAGAAAACATTAACTTATTGAACACCATTAAAAGCTTAGATGAGCACAGAAAAACGCTTCAAGACGGCAAAGAATGCCCACTTTGCGGCTCAACAGAGCATCCTTTTGCAACAGAAAATATCCCTGAATTGGGAAATAAAGAAACCGAACTAAAACAGCAAGAACAATTAAATGAACAACTTCTAAAACAAATTTCTAATGATGAAAAACTATTGGCAGTAGCCCAAAAAGACTGCGAAAACGCACAACTACAAATAATTAAAGAAAATGAAAAATTAGACGATAACAGAAAATCAGCGCAACAAACTTATAATGAAGTAGTAACCATCGGGCTAATCATCCCTGAAATTACAGAAAACGAAAGCTATCTAAGTCAATTGGAATTGATTAGGTATGAAGAACGAGCAAAATACAAAGAAGTAGCCAACACACTTGAAAAAATTGAACAACTTGAAAAACAAATTGCCCAGTTAAGAGATGATGAAATCCCTACAATCATTTCAGAAATTGAAACTAAAAACACAACCTTCAATACCCTCAAAGAAAGTATAGCATCGCTATCAACAAAATTTGAAGAATTAACCAAACAGCAAAATAATAAGCTACAAGAGCAACAAAGTATCGAAACTGATAAACAAAGTTTATCGGCAGAACGTAAAGAAATCTTTGCCGAAAAATCCGTTGATGATGAAGAAAATCACTTAAAAAATTTAATAGACAAATTAGAATCAGCAAAAACTAATGCCGAAAAAAAGACCTTAGAAACCAATACAGAACTTGAAAAGTACATTGCTATTATTGCTGAAAAAGAAAGAGAACTTGCTGAAAAACAAGCACAAAAGAGTACTGATAAAACAAAAGAAGAACTCCAAACCATGTTTAACGAAAATAGAATTAAAGCAGATGATTTTTTACAAAAGATTGGATCTAATCAGCAAAAACTAAAAACTAATGCCGAAAACGTAACGTTTAATGAAGCAAAACGCAAAGAACAAGAACAGCAGCAAGCTGTTTGTAGCAAATGGGCAAAACTAAATGAACTTATCGGCTCCGGAGACGGCAAAAAGTACCGCAACTTTGCCCAAACGCTAACTTTTGAACATTTAGTCAGCCTATCAAACAAGCAGTTACAAAAAATGTCTGACCGTTATACCCTGAAACGTATAGGCGAGTCTTCCAATCCCTTTGAGTTATCTGTAATGGATAAATTTCAAAATAACGAAGAACGAACGGCACAGAATCTTTCCGGCGGCGAAAAATTTATAGTGTCGCTTTCTCTTGCACTTGGTTTGGCAAATATGGCAAGCAAAAATATGCGCATAAATACCTTGTTTATTGATGAAGGCTTTGGCACATTAGATTCTGATTACCTTGATGTAGCATTAAACGCTTTGTCAAATTTACAAAGTGAAGGGAAAATAATAGGTGTAATTTCCCACCTGACAGAACTCAAAGAGCGAATTGCAACACATATTGAAGTTACGCCAAGCGGTAACGGGTATTCAAAAATCCAAATAACCAATTAACGAAAAAAATAAACAGCCTAAGTATTTCGATTAATGCGTATGTTTGTAGATAAATATGGGATGTTCGGCAAAAAGCCAAGTGCTACGATTACATATCTGGATTTTATTAGGCTGTATAAGTATCTCGTGCATTACTTATGCCCAAAAAAGCCGCAAAAATAAATCGGCAAATCAATCAGTTAAAGAATCTTCAGCTTCTAATTCCGGTAAGTTTAATGCTCTTTTTTTTGATGCCGTTCTAAAATATCAACAGCAAAAATTGCCCGAATCTGCCCAATTATTTCGTGAAGCCCTCAAAGTAAACCCAAAATCGGCTGTTTCATGTTATCATTTAGCAAAAATATATCAAGAGCAGCAAAACTTAACGGAAGCATTAGGCTATGCCAAAAAAGCCATAGACCTTGATCCAAAACAATATTGGTATCACCAAACGGCAGCAGAAATTTACGGGGCTTTATTCAAATACAGCGAAGGTGCCAAATTATTAGAAAAGTCTGTTCAACTTTTTCCCGACCAACTAAACATCCGGTTTCTATTAGCCGAATTTTATCTACGTCTCGAAAAATATGACTTAGCATTAGACCAGTTTGATGCCATTGAAAAACAAGTAGGCTTTTTTGAAGAACTTTTTGCCCAACGTATCGCTATTTACCAAATCGCTAACCAAACACAAAAAATCGAAGCAGAATATCAAAAATTGATAAAAACATTTCCGTATGAAGCGCGTTATTACATGATGTTTTATCAATTTTTGCAAGAAACGGGCAAAGAATCAGAGGCTATTCAGTTGTTAGAAGACCAGCTACTACCCATGAAACCCAATGACTTGTTTGCTATTTTAGAACTAACAAAATACTACCAAAAAAAAGATAATACCGCAAAAGTTCAGTACTACGTCCAAAAAATCATTTCCAACAACCAAGTAGAAGTTGAGCATAAAGTTGAATTTGTAGGAAGTTTACTCCCTTATTACCAGAAAGATAAATCTATAAAAGAGCAAGTTGATAAGATTTCTGCTCAGATTTTTGCTGATAATGCTGCACATCCTTATGCATTAGCCTTGCGTGGAGATTTATGCGCCCTAAACAACCAACCGGATTCTGCCAGATATTATTACCGAAAAGCCTTAGAACAAGAAGAGTTTAACGTTCATCTATGGGAGCAATTACTCAATCAGGATTTAGAGGATAGCCAATGGGAAGCCTTAAAAACCGATAGTGAAGGTGCCTTAGAGCGATTTCCCACGCTGCAAATATTTTTGTATTACAATGGAATAGCTAATTTTAGACTACATAACTATGCGCCAGCTATTGCTGCCTTAGAAAAAGTGCTGAAAATCGGCTCACCTGACCCCGCCTTTTTGGTTCAAGTACTTTCTATTTTGGGAGATACTTACCACTATGCCCAGCAATATGCTAAATCAGATGAAATATTTGAGAAAATATTACGCTTAGACCCGGACAATACATTTGCTTTAAATAACTATGCATACTACCTATCCGTCCGTAAAGAACGTTTACCCAAAGCCTTAGAAATGATTGAGCGCGTAATTCGGCTAAGCCCGGATAACGCCTCTTACCAAGATACCTATGGCTGGGTTCTATTTCAGATGGAAAAATATGGTGAAGCCCGCCGATGGATAGAAAAAGCCTACCGCGCCTCCCAAAGCGGTGAAGTAACAGAACATCTGGGAGATGTACTCTATAAATTGGGAAACAAACAAGAAGCACTTGATATGTGGAAAGAGGCAAAAAACAAAGGGCAACAATCTCCCGAACTCGATAAAAAAATTCAAACCGGTATTTTGTAATCATTAGTGCAACTTATTGAGAATTATTTTCAGCAATTAAAGCTCCGCTTAACGGATATAAGCCAAAGAAACCGTTCACTCAAGCTGCTTAGGCTTTCCCCACTTCGTGATTTCGACTTAGAATCAATCAGCCTCCTAAACAACCAAACTTGTTTTGGAATGATTGATAAACTAATTAAAAACCAATCAGTTGTACTTATAAAGCAAGTTGATCCGCAACTTCATGATATTATTGCCGGAGATATTCGCCTAAACCGGATTCATCGAACGCTACACACTATTTACGAAGAATCCGGCACCTATGACTTAAAATTAGGATTTCCTTTTGTTTTTGGGAAACTATTAGATAACACCATTGTTCGCAGCCCGTTATTATTTTTGCCAGCTCGTTTGGTCAAATCTTCGGATACACGAAGCCGCTGGATTTTAGAACGTAACAACACAGAAGAGATTCATCTAAACCCGATTTTTTTTCGCGCTTATGAAAAAATCAATCAGCATCTATTTCCAGATGATTTTTGGGAAATAGATTTTTCAGAAAGCGACCATTTACAAGCCGTAATTTTACAACTTTATGAAATCATTAACCAATATAATATTTCCATAAAGATTGATTCTCAGCTATTTACAGATAAAATACAGCGATTTAGTGATTGGACACAGGAATATGCTGCTACCTTACCTCTTGGTGTATTAACGGCTATTCCTGAGGTTGTTTTGGGGATTTTTCCGCAGGCTGATGCCGCCATCGTGCAAGACTATACCACTCTTTCCAGCACTTATGCCGGAAAAATACCGGATTTTTCTAACATAGCTTCATCATTAGAACCTATATTAGCGGTATGGCCGGGCATTTTACCGCAGGATTCAAGCCAAGAAGAAGTCTTGCAAAGACTGCGGCAAGGGGTATCCGTTGCTGTAAACGGCCCTCCGGGAAGCGGAAAATCACAGATGATTGTCAATGCCTTAACGGAATTTTTAGCTTTTGGGAAAACAGTATTAGTAGTATCCCAAAAACGCTCTGCATTAGACGTTGTGCTGCGCCGCCTACAAGAAATCGGAATTGCACCGTTTGCTTTGTGTATCCACGATTATCAAAATGATAGATCAGCCGTCTATAAACAGTTGACTTTCCAAATCGCCCAAATTCGACAATATGAAACCGAAGTAAAAACCCTCGAACAAGTTAATTGGGAATCCAACTTCTTGATAAGCTGCCAGAAACAGCAAAATCGCTTTGATTTCCATGAAAATATTTACTCAGAATTATTGAAGGTTCAGCCATGCGGCTTACGCTTGTTCGACCTATATTGCACACATCCAAAACCGGAAAACCCCATTCCACTACCTAAAACACTACAAACAAGTACTTGGGCAGAATGGCAAAATGTATATCAAACAATCAGTAGATTATCTGAATTTTGGGAAATTTTAACCCAAAATAGCTTCTGGAAAAATAGAAAAAATATTCATAATCAACTAATTACGGATATTACACATAATATTCAGGAAAGTGTTGATTTGGCTTGCGCACGGGAAAGTTTGCCTGTAATTTCCCCCGAAATAACAAAACTCACCCAAACGCAAGCACAATCTTTTTTGAAATACGCTGAATTTATAGACCCTGCGTTTCGCAATAAACTTACAACTTATATTCGTTCTGATAATTTAGATATTGTTAATCAAGCATTTGAAAATATTCCTACCCTTGAAGCTATTCAAAACAAACTCAATCAAGTAGTTTTACTGCCGCTTGAAAACGTTCCTAAGATTATTGAATTTTTGAATCACTTGGATGTTTTGGATGACCTGCAGGATTCTATATTCAAGATTCTTAAAAGCTCTTGGCATACTTCTACCGGTTTTGTAAACCAATTTTTACAACGATTTAATCTGGGTCAGCATCAATTAGCAGAACTCCGGCAAGAAGCACTTATCGTTCGAGAATGTGCCCCTAAATTAGCTGTTTTAAAACGAAATCCACTACTTCAAGACTGGCCTGAAATACCTAAAAAACATCTTTGGGAAAAACAACTCTCTGATTTCAAGAACTATAAGATATTTTGGCTATGGTTACTTAGCTGGGAACACGAGACCCAATTATTTGCCCAACCGGATTCAAATTGGTGGGAAAATACATTTAAGCAGGCAAAATCTGCCTTAGATTCATCCCACATAAATCAAAAAATCCAGTCCCTTTTAGAGCCTTTTTTAGCTAATATTTCTCAAAAACCTCTTTATTCAAGCACAGAACTTAAAGAAGCGTTAGTATTTCTGGGGCAGCATAGCGAAACTTTACAACTTGCAGATAGCTGGTATGCTCGTTTAAATAAACCGGAACAGGCTTTTATTCAGTGGTTTATACAAAACCCTGAGTGCTTACCAACGGAAAAATACTTGAAACAAATAGAGCAAACCTTAGTATTTATTTGGGTTCAAGATGCAGAAATTAAGAAACCCTTTTTGCGAGAAGCCAGTACCACTATTTGGGAAAATCTTTCCCATGAAGTTTTTCAAGAAGATAATAATCTACGTTTTTTTGCCTTAGAACTGCTTCGGCACCATTTAAAGCAAAGAATTTTAACTCAACTAAAATACAATCAGCGGAATAACTTACTAACGTTCAGGGACTTAAATCATCAAATTACGAAGAAGTCAAAAATCTGGCCGATACGGAAGCTGTTTCAGCATTTTTGGGAGTCAGAAATTCAATATTTAGCTCCCTGTGTGTTGGCTTCTCCGGAAACGGTTTCAGCCATTTTTGAGATGAAACCGCATCTATTTGATTTAGTGATATTTGACGAAGCTTCGCAATGTTTGGTAGAGCGAGCTATTCCCACATTTTTACGTGGAAAACAGGTACTCGTTGCCGGAGACGAGCAGCAGCTACCACCTTATGATTTGTATCAAACCAAAATAGAAACCTTTGATGAAGACTCAGAACTTACTGATGATAACGTAATTACATCAGAATCGTTATTGCAATTTGCGCATAGTAGCTTAGAAACAGTGCCTTTACGCGGGCATTATCGTTCACTATTTCCAGAGCTAATTATGTTTTCTAACCAGCATTTTTATGACGGTCTGTTAGAAACCATTCCCTTGGCTAAGCCGGAAAAAGCCTATGAACCGGTAATTTCCTATATTAAGATTGAAGGTTCTTGGGAAAATCTACAAAATAAGTTAGAAGCCGTAGAGGTGCTCAACCAGCTACAATCAGCTTTAACCCAGTATCCTAATGATTCAATAGGAATAATTACGTTCAATTTTATGCAGCAAGAGCTTATTCTGAATGAGTTAGAGAATCATCTTACAAAAATTGGGGATGCTGTGGCGCGGGAACGGATATTTCATCTGCTTAACCAAGGAATTTCAGAAGAAAAATTATTTATCAAAAATATAGAAAACGTTCAGGGAGACGAGCGGGATATAATCATACTTTCAACGGGATATGCACCGGATAAAAACAAGAAGTTGCGTTTTTTATTTGGAAGCCTTAGTAGAGCCGGCGGTGAAAAACGGCTGAATGTTGCCATTACCAGAGCGCGAAAAAAACTCATTTTGGTAACTTCTCTATCTGAAAGTCATTTTGCAAGCTATGCCGGAAATATGCCCGGAGTCCAATTACTGGGAAAGTTTTTGGGCTATGCCCAACAAATTAGTCTATCCTTAAACTATTCTCAAAATCGTGATAATCATAGTATTAGGAATAATTTAATAGACCCAATTATCACCTTCTTAATAAAGTCTTTGCTGGCAAAAAACGTTCCGGTAGCACAGCAGGTTGGCGTAGCAACCCAACAAGTAGATTTAGCATTAATGCACCCCAAATTTCCAAATCATTATGTTTTAGGGATATGGGTGGACGGCTCTTTTCTCTTTAGTAGAAAAAATTCTTACGACAGAATACTATTTCAACCTGCTGTTTTTCAGTACCGTAAATGGAAATTGTTATTTATTTCCGCCAGATCTTTTTGGCTCAATCCGGAATCGGTAGTTCAAAAAATCATTCATCAATGGGAAGCTAATCTACAGCATGAAGATTAAGTTTTTTTCAGAAGGCTTTATTTTTTGCGTATATTGCATTTCGTAACTTTTAGGTTTAATATCTTAGTATTTATGATTAACTTAATCTAATTAGGTAATAACCAATATGTTACAGTTTTTATAGAATACACAAAAAATATATCTATGTACCAACAAGAATTTATGGATAGAGCTATCCAATTGGGGATAGCGGGGATGAACCGTAATGAAGGAGGGCCTTTTGGAGCAGTTGTTGTGCAAAATAATGTAATTGTAGGAGAAGGAAATAATCAGGTTATTTTGCTCAATGATCCAACAGCTCACGCCGAAGTAGTTGCGATTCGAAATGCCTGTAAAAGTCTGGGAGTCTATCAGTTAACAGATTGTATCATCTATTCTTCCTGTGAGCCGTGCCCAATGTGTCTCGGCTCTATCTATTGGGCACGGCCGCTAAAAGTATTTTTTGGCTGCACACGTGAAGATGCTGCTGACGTTGGCTTTGATGATAACTTTATCTATGAAGAGCTCAAAGTTCAGCACCAGTATCGAAAAATCCCATTTTTAAATCAAGGTAGAAAATCTGCCCTCAGTGCTTTCCAAATCTGGAAAAACAAAATAGACAAACAGCAATATTAGAAACTGCGTCTTTGCTCAAAAGACGTACAGAAAATTTAGTAAAAAAACACCAATATTCTGCTGAATAATACTTGGTTAATACAAAAAACGTAACGTAAAACAACAGAATCAAGTTATTACTTTTTTTCAACATAATTTTTATAACCTATTTACTATCTTTTTTTTAAAATTATCCACAGCGATAAGAATTTAAGGTTTAGAGATTGTACTTTTGCAGGTTAAACAGTAACATCGTTTATGTTATTTTAGCTAAAAAGATGACTCCGCTTACTAATAATAAGGAAAATACCACCCACCGTAAGGCAAATCCCAAGATTTCGCCTGCCAACCCAAAGAATACCGGGAAAAATGGGTTTTATTCTAATGAAATTTCAATCCGAACTCGGTTAATATTATTTATCTTAATTACGTGTCTTTCAATAATTTCTATTATAGCTGCGGGGCTTTTAGGGCTTGGTGATTTCCGCAATGACTCAAAAACCATCATTACCCAGCATCTAATACCAACTAACAATATTGCACAAATCAAAGCACTTTTAGCCGATAACGTTTTACAAATTCAATCCATAAAAGCCTCCCCCACATTACAGAACATAGAAATATCCAGCCAAGCAATAGACCGAAATTCCGAAAAACTAAACTCTATCTGGAAATCATTAAAAGACAGTTTAACCACATCTACCGAGTTAGATATTGCCCTTAGAGTAGAGGAAAATGTAAAAAGTGCCCAAATATCTACCCAAAATTGGCTTGATACATTAAAAAATCGTTTAGAAGAAAAACATACCGAAAGTAATGACAAATATAAACTCCAACAGCAAGTACGTATTTTTGACAAAAGCTTAGAATTAATACTGAAAGATTTAACATCCTCTATTAAAGAATCTTATGATTCTTTGAACCTACTTACCGAATATTTTATAGAAGATGCTAAAAAACATAGCGGAAAAGATGACCTTGAATACAAAAACCTTCTTATGGTCTTTATTTCCATTGGTTTACTTGGCCTTGCAGTAATTATAGTCTTGAGTTTTTATATTGTTTCTCGAATCACGAAGTCTTTATCACAAATTATCAGTGTGGTAGATGCGTTAGAGCATGGAGATTTAGATAAAAAGCAGCTTCCAATTCCCGCTGATGAATTTGGAAATTTATCAGAAAGTATTAATAACCTTACTGTTAGCTTACGTAGAGTTGCAGATTTTGCTACCGAGATTGGGGAGGGTAATTTTGAACAAGAATTTGAGCCTTTGGGTGTAAATGACCAATTAGGGGTAGCCCTAACTTCTATGCGGGATAAATTACAGACCGTAGCGGAAGAAGAGCGGCTTAGAAATTGGGCTATCGCCGGATACGCAAAATTCTCAGAAATGCTCCAGATGAGCGACAGCTTAGAAGTGCTGCCAGAACGGCTAATTTCTAATTTAACAAAATATATTGACGCAAATCAAGGTGCTTTTTTTCTCGTAAACGACGAAAACCCACAAGAACTATCTGTAGAAATGGTGGCAAGCTATGCCTACAACAAACGAAGCCTCTCCAACCGTTCATTTAGATTCGGAGAAGGCTTTGTAGGTCAAGCCGCCGCAGAGCGAGAAATTATTTATATCACAGATGTGCCCGGAGACTACGTTACAATGACATCCGGACTGGGAGAGGCTACGCCTAAATCGTTGTTAATAACTCCATTAAACTATAATAATGTTCTTCAGGGCGTTATTGAGTTTGCCTCATTCAGTTATTTTCAAAAACATGAAATAGAATTTATCAAAAAAATATCGGAAAATATTGCCGCTACCTTTTCTATGTTGCGCGCAAGCAAAAAAACACTTAGACTGCTTACGGAATCTCAAAAACTAAGCAACGAATTACAAGAAAAACAAACTGAAATTATGGAAAGCAACCAAAAAATGCAGGTTGCACAGCAGGAACTATTAGTGGCTCATCAAGAGTTAGACGGCCAAATCCGAGCACTAAACAACGCTGCCATAGTTTCCGAAACAGATAAAAACGGCGTAATTACCTTTGTTAATGACAGTTTTATACAGATTTCCCGCTATTCACGCCGAGAACTAATTGGTAGTAAACACAGTATCTTACGCTCTACCTACCAGTCTGCCGAATTTTATGAAGATATGTGGTCAAAAATATCCTCCGGAAATATCTGGCGCGGTATCTTAAAAAACAGAACCAAAAACGGCACTTATTACTGGGTAGAAGCCTGTATCACACCGGTTTTAGATATAGAAGGAAATATATCCAAGTTTATCAGCGTCCAGATAGACATAACAACCCAAAAGAACCAAGAAGAAAAATTAAGTGAAGCCTTAGAAGTTTCTATGGCTCAGGAAGAAGAGCTAAGGCAAAATGCCGAAGAATTGGAAACGTCAGCCGAAGAAATGAGGCGTACCCAAATCGAACTTACCGGGCAAATCACCGTAATTAACCAAGCTGCTATCGTATCCGAAACAGATACAACCGGCAGAATAACATTCGTAAATGACTATTTCTTAGCTACTTACAAATATTTTAAAGATGAATTAATTGGCCAAAACCACCGAATACTAAAATCAGGACATCAAAATGATGATATTTTTTCAGACCTATGGCAAACCGTAACCAAAGGTAGAGTTTGGAAAGGAGAGCTGAAAAACAAAACCAAAGACGGAGGCTTTGTTTGGGTTAATATCACGATTGCTCCGGTTTTAGGAAACGACCAAAGACCGATTAAATTTATCGCCGTATCATTTGACATTACCCAGCAAAGATTACATGAAGAGCAAATAAAATCTGCTTTAGAGATTTCCCGCGCCCAAGAGACCGAACTTCGCAGAAATGCCACAGAAATGGCGGAAACCCAAAATGAAATGCGCAAAACCCAAGTAGAACTTCGGGGGCAAATTGGTGCCTTAAATAACGCTGCCATAGTTTCCGAAACAGACTTAAAAGGCACTATCATAATGGTTAATGAAGAATTTTGCCGAGTATCCCAGCACGCACGCGAAGAACTAATCGGTGAAAATAGCCGAATCTTAAAATCCGGCAAACATCCAGAAGACTTCTTCGCCGATATGTGGAAAACAATTAGCAAAGGTCGTGTGTGGAAAGATATTATCATCAACAAGGCCAAAGATGGCTCTCTCTATTATGTAAATACAACTATAACGCCGGTACTAAACTTTGAAGGGAAACCGGTTAAGTACATCAGTGTAAGTTTTGACATTAGTGCCCAAAAAGAGCAAGAGTTACAAATCACAGAAGCTCTTGAAGTTGCTCAAATGCAGGAAGATATTCTCCGTGAAAACGCAGATTATATGCAGCAACAACAACAGCAGCTACTAAAATCCCAAATTGAATTAGCCGGCCAAATCGGCGCGTTAAATAATTCCGGCTTGGTTTATGAAATGGACTTAGACGGAAACATCACCTTCGTAAATGAAGCCACCGTTTCTCTTTGGGGATATTCCCGCCAAGAACTTATCGGCAAAAATTACCAAATCATTAAATCTGAATACCATCCGGAAGAGTTTTATCAAGAAATGTTTGATACCATCAAACAAGGCTCTGTTTGGCAAGACGAAGTATGCGGAA
This sequence comes from Bacteroidia bacterium, assembly GCA_026932145.1. Lineage (NCBI taxonomy): Bacteria > Pseudomonadati > Bacteroidota > Bacteroidia > Bacteroidia bacterium. The sequence goes on along the minus strand of JAIXKT010000054.1, from coordinate 79,985 downwards.
AAAATAAAGCAGGCGTAGAATTTTGGATTCTACTAACCATAACACCGGTTTTAAACGAAAAACAGCAGCCCACCAAGTACATATCTGTCTCTTTCGATATTACCCGGCAAAAACAACAAAGTATCCGGATTAAACAAATCTTAAAAGAATCTCAATCTCAAGAAGAAAAACTCAGAAGTTATTCAGTTAATTTAGAGAAAGTTCAACAAGAGATGCTTAAAGCACAAGTAGAACTCGCCGGACAGATTGAAGCCATTAACAGAGCAGCCATCGTATCCGAACTTTCTCTCGATGGATTAATTATCTATGTAAATAAAGAAGCCTGCCAAATTTGGGGCTACTCTTCAGAAGAACTGATTGGGAAAACACACGATATATTAAGAACAAACGAACATCCCCCAGAATTTTATGATGAAATGAACCAGGTTATTCATTCCGGGGAAGTTTGGCAGGGAGAAGTTAAATATAGAAGCAAAGACGGAACTGAATTTTGGGTACGCCAAACAATCACACCGGTAAAGAATCAAGATAACGAAATTACTAAATTTATCGTTATTTCTTTTGATATTACCAGACAAAAACTTCAATCTCAAAGAATTAAAGAAGCCCTAAACCTTGTTAAACAAGAAGAAAAAGAATATCAAGCTCAAATAGAAGAATTAAAACTACGGGTCTCCCTCAATTCCAAAAATGCAGAAGAGGCTAACCAAAAAATTTCATTGCTCGAAAACTCATTTGCAATTTTAGAATATGACCTAAATGGAAAAATCCTCTTTGCAAATCAACCGTTTTTAGCCGCAAGCGGTTATTCTTTTGATGAGCTTACCCAAAAAACAATCTGGGACTTATTGCTTCCTGAAGAAATTCCTATCAGTAATTTAGCTTTTATTTGGGAAACACTGCAATTAGACCAAACCATCCAAACAGAATACGTTCGATTAGATAAAACTGGACAAGTAAAACGTTTTTATGGTTTACGGTATCCCGTAACTGACCCGCAAGAATATGGGAATATCGTTAAATTTATGGAAATCGGATTGGTATTAAATCAGTTTAGTATTTCTGCTGAAAAGACTACCGATAACTATGCTTTGTATCCTGCAACTCCTCAATATCCCGGAGAACTGCGTTTTGACTTTTCAACTTCCGGGGAAATCACCTATATTTCCCCTTTTCTATCCGCTATTTTGCCCGCAGATGTTTCTCATTGCATCGGAAAGTCCTTTATTTCTCTATTCAAACCAACTGATTTTAACGCCATAGTCTCAACATTAAACTCTGGTGAAGCATGGTCAGGAGACTTAGAAGTCCCCATTGTAGATGGATATTTCTGGGCAAGAGTGTCCATATATCCCATACTAAACGAAGAAAGTGAATTGATTCAGTTTATTGGCCAAATGACTGATGTAACAAACCTAATGGAAATCAACCACTTACTAAATCAAGCCTTAGAAGATGCTTCTATAAATGAAGAATCATTTAAAGGAAGTATAGATTCCTTAATCCTGATTATGAATGATTTACGAAAATCCCATGAAAAGTCGGATAAAATCTTTGCCGGAATGGTTCGTTCAAACTTAGTATTGGAAGTCAATATGCGAAACCAAATTTCTTTTCTAAATGATAGTTTGCTTGAGATACTTAATTTTCATAAGACGGAACTTATTGGTAAGCCATGTTCGTTCATAAAAAGTGAAGGTGGCGGATTTGGACAAGCTGTTAGCAATGTACGCTCATTGGGAATTTGGAAAGGTTGGGGAGTCGTTTATGATAAATATGGAAAGCAAATTATGTTGAGCATTGTGGGAACTCTATTAGACAATGATTACGTGCTTTTCACCTGCCAAGACTTAGGCTTACCGGCTAATTAAAAGATTTTATGCTTAGTCGTTTGGTTATAAGCAACTTTGCGTTGTTAGAATCTGTTGATATACGGTTTGAAGCCGGCCTGAATATTTTGACGGGAGAAACAGGTTCAGGAAAGTCTATCTTGATGGAAGCATTGGGATTAGCATTAGGAAGTCGAGTAGAATCAGCCTCGATATTAAGGGATCCAACCCAAAAATGCTGGATTGAAGCAACTTTCAACCTCCCCCAAAATGAGTTTATTAAAGATTGGCTTGCCGAAAACGCCCCCGAAATAGAAATAAGCATAGAAAACAGTCCAGAAGTCATCATTCGCCGAGAAATATTACCCAACGGAAAAAGTCGAGCTTTCTTAGAAGACTCCCCTATCACCCTGCAAGCCCTCAAAAACTTCTCTGCCTTTCTAATTGATTTTCATCGCCAACACGAAAACTTAAAAATACTTTCCCCAAGCGAACAACTTCTCTTACTTGACCAATTCTCTGAAAACCAGACAGATATAAAAGAATTGAAAAGTTATTTCTATACTTTTAACCAAAAACAACAAGAACTTACCCAGCTAAAACTAACAGAGCAAGAAGGAATACGAAAAAAAGATTACCTCTCTCATCTGGTAGAGGAGCTTAATGCCGCAAAACTCTCGGCATCCGAAGAAGTTGAATTAGATACCGCTTTGCAACGTTTAGAAAATTCCGAACTCTTAACAACAAGTTTAAAATCAGCAGTTTTTGACTTTTATGAAAGCGAAACATCCATCCAGACCTTGCTTTCCAAACACATAAAAGCCATCCAAAAACTTACTACGATTGATTCCTCTTTTAAAGATTCAGCAGAGATATTAGAAAATTTACTCGTTCAGTTAGAGGATGTTACGTATCAATTACAATCAAAATGCGATGAAATAGAAACCGACCCACAGCGGCTTCTATACATTAACCAAAGAATAGAAACCTATCAGCGACTAAAACTAAAGTACGCTACCAAAAAAACAGCAGAGCTAATACAGATTCTATCAAACAGCCGGCAAGAACTCTCTCAAATAGAATCTATTTCCGAAAAAATTGAGCAAACAGAGAAAGAGTTAGCCCAAATAGGCGAAAAATTTCTTGAAAAATGCTATCTTTTAGAGAAAAAACGCAGCCAGACAGCAGAACATCTGGGTTACACAATCAATCAAATACTACCGGAACTTGGGTTGCCTAATGCTCAATTTAGTATTGTGGTAGAACGTATCAATCATTCAAAATATTCATTATCAATAGGGAACAATACTACATTTTTTCAGTCAAATGGCATAAATACTTGTTCTTTTATGGTTAGTACAAACGTTGGTGTTTTGCCGGCGAGCTTAGAATCTGTAGCTTCCGGCGGTGAAATATCTCGAATTTTATTAGCCATCAAAACTGCTTTAGCCCAAAAGATGCAGTTTCCATGCTTAGTTTTTGATGAGATAGATACCGGTATTAGCGGGTCTGTTGCGCTTCAGGTAGGGTTAGTTATGGAAAAATTAGCGCGATATTCTCAGGTTATTTGTATCACTCATCTACCGCAGGTAGCATCACGAGGGCTTAATCATTATTTTTTATACAAAACGAGCGATGAAACCAGCACTCGTTCACATATTTGTAAGCTAAAAGAAGAAGAGCGGGTTCGAGAAATTGCTGTTATGTTGAGCGGAAATCCGCCTTCCAACGCAGCCATAGCTAATGCAAAGGAATTACTCAGCGAATTTTCTCCCAAATAAAGAAACACAACTTACAGTATATAAGGTAGTTAATTTTATTCGGGAGGGTCTATCCATGCGCCATATCGTTTGATGAGGGCGATTAATTTTTCAACGGCTTGGTCTTCGGGTATGTTTTTTTCTATAATTTCATGGCCTTTGTATAGCGATATTAGCCCCGGTCCTGTACCTACATAGCCGAAGTCTGCATCGGCCATTTCCCCCGGCCCGTTCACAATGCAGCCCATAATTCCGATTTTTAAACCCTTTAAATGCTCCGTAACCCGCCGAATGCGAGCAGTAGTTTCCGGTAAGTTAAATAACGTTCGGCCACAAGAAGGGCAGGATATATATTCCGTTTTACTCATTCGATTCCTTGAAGCCTGAAGCAGGCCAAAAGTTAATCTATTGGCAAAAAACAAAGACCAATTGGGTGTATTTCCGGTAAGCCAAAGTCCGTCTATTAGACCATCTACCAATAATCCGCCGGTAATACAAGCTGCCGTTAGCTGTAGCTGCGCTTCTTCGGTCTGAGAAGTGTAAGCTTGTGTAGAAATTTGACTTTGTAAAACTACCGGCTGCTGAAACCCTCTTTGACGTAAAGCCGTAATCAAATTCCGAACCCAAGTAGTTATCTGTGAATCTTGTGTTTGTATTACCCAAACTACTGTATTAAATGATTCAGAAGGCTCTAAAAACGCTACATTCTCCGGACGCACTGATACAAAATTACATTCCGGATGCCTTTTTCCGGTAATTGTATAACTTTCCAAAAACCTAAACCACGGATAAATGCTACCCTTTTCAGATTGCTGCCACAAAGAACTATCACAAATCAGCCTAACGGATGCCGGAATCTCAATATCAGGAATATTTTTACCCACATAAATATAATCACAAGCAAGGTCTGTTTGCATCCATTTATCGTTTTTAGGCAAATAATAGTAACCGACTTGGCCTAAAGCTATTGTATCTATGGATTTGTGAGCCGCATCTATAAACACTCTGGGAGGATGAATATTCCCGATATTTTGGATGTTGTTATTTTTTAACCTCCTAAAAGAAAAAGGATTATGCTCTACTTTGTTGATTTCAACTGACGTTGGGGCGGGTATTTGGTAATGCTGAATGATATACTTAGCTACCGGAATTTCATATTCGGGTGGCTCTGTTAGGGAAACGCGAACAGTATCGCCGATTCCATCTGCAAGTAGTGCCCCAATTCCAATAGCTGATTTTAGCCGTCCATCCTCTCCTTCACCAGCTTCTGTAACTCCTAAATGTATTGGATACAAGAGGTTACGATTTAACATCGTCTGAGCCAATAAACGGTAAGCCTCCACCATTACTTGAGTGTTAGAGGCTTTCATAGAAAGAACTATGTTATGAAAAGATTCATCTTCGCAGATTCTGACAAACTCCATTGCTGATTCAACCATCCCAGCCGGAGTGTCTCCATACCTATTCAAGATTCTATCTGATAATGAGCCATGGTTTGTGCCAATCCGCATTGCTGTTCCATATTCTTTACAGATTCTAATCAATGGCAGTATTTTTTTTCTAATTCTGTCTATTTCTGCATAATATTCTGAATCAGAATATTCTTTGGTTTCAAATTTCTTTTTATCGGCATAGTTTCCGGGGTTAATCCGTACTTTTTCAACGATGCGGGCGGCTAATTCTGCAGCATTGGGGGTAAAGTGAATATCTGCAATAATGGGCGTTTTAAAGCCGGCTAATTGCAATTGATGTTTTATTTCCCGTAAATTTTCGGCTTCTTTTAGGCTTGGAGCAGTGATACGCACTAACTCACATCCGGCTTCTATCATCCGAATCGCTTCTGCTACTGTGGCACTCGTGTTCATCGTATCCGTAGTAGTCATGCTTTGAATACGAATAGGCTGGTCTCCACCCAAAATAATATCTCCAATAGAAACCCTTCGGGTTGGAAGGCGTGTTAATTTATTCAGCGAAATACAGTAAGGATTCATATAAAACTTAAAAAAATAGCTATTTGTAAATAGATACTATTTTGAGCTCCAAAATTAGAACTTAACGCTATTAAAAAAACTTTTGTTCCACCGGCTTAATTTTTAGGTACGGTTGTTCTGAATACCGAATAAAACGGACTATTTAAGTAGTAAAAAGATTAAAGCCGAGCTATTTCTTCAAATATTATGGAAATTCCGGCAATTAATACAAGCCAGCCGAACATACGCTTCAATACTTCGGTAGGAAATATTTTATTAAAATGATTTCCAATAAATATTCCGATAAGTGAACAGCCTGAAAATAGAAATAGCAAATTCCAATTCAGGTCTATTCCGTGCTGAATATCTCCCATAAAACCAATTAAAGATTTAAAGGTGATAATTAGCAGCGATGTTCCAACCGCTTTTTTCATATCTAAACCAATCCAGTGTACTAAGGCTGGAATCAGTAAAAAACCTCCTCCAGCACCCACTAATCCAGTAAAAGCACCAATAAATAACCCTTCTACAAACAGCAAAACAGGTCTTTTATGGATAGAAACAGTCGGTTGAGATTTCTTGTAAAGCATTGATACTGCTGCTATTAACATTAGGATTGCAAATAGCAACAATAAAAAAGAATCTTTACTTAACGTAAACCAGCTATTGGTTATTAGTTGGTTTGGAATTAATGGAAGTAACCATATTCGTGAGCAATATACCCCCACAATAGAAGGTAATCCGAATAGAATTGCAGAAGCGTAATCTACATTTTTACGTACAACTTGCTGGAAGTATCCAGCCAGAGCCGTAACTCCAATGATAAACAAAGAATAAGAAGTAGCCTTAGTTGGCTGAATATTAAATAAATACACCAAAATAGGGACAGTCAAAATCGAGCCTCCCCCGCCAATAAGTCCTAACAGTAGCCCTATTCCAACAGCGAAAAAGTATCCTAAAGCTACTGCCATGAATTAAGAACGTCCTTAAAATTGGGATTTATATTTTTTCTTAGGCTTAGGGCGGTCTTTGGAATATTTATCTGAGGAATGAAGCGGGGGGTCATAGTCAGAATACTTAGTCTTACTACGATAAGAATCTCTTGAAGAGTAAGAAGAATCCGAGTATCTTGAAGAGTTTGAGCGACCAAAAGATTTTCTACCTCTATTATTGTCCGATCTTTTGTCAGGGTCAGCAATTTCTATGTGAACTTTGCGGCCAGCAATATCTTTTCCTTCTAATAATTCGATTATTTTTTCTGATTCATCGCGATAGGCTTCAAAGAAAGAAAAAGTATCGCACACCTGCACTCTTTGGATTCTTTTTCCGGGGATGCGGGTTACTTCGCTGACAAAATCTATGAAGTCAAACTTTTCAAAGCCATCTCTACTTCCAATATTAATATGGAATCGTATAGTACGGCCTGCTTTTTCTGAATCTCGTTCACGACCACCGGGTGCCTCATAAACGTTCAAGTCTGGAGCACTTTGGTAATAATCCATAAAACGGCGAAACTCTAACCACACAAAACGGCGAAGTAATTCATCTCTTTCAATACCTGAAACTTCTTGTAAAATCGTAGGGAGGTAGTTTTCAATAAGTTCTTCTTGATATTCTGTGGAATGAAATTCCTGAAAGAACCGTAATAACCGGCGTTCAATGACTTCTGAAGGTGATGGGATTTTGCACCGTTCTACGGAAATTTTCAATGTTCTCTGTAGAGTAAAAATCCGGCTTTGTTGTAGTTGGGTTAGAATAACTATGGAATATCCTGATTTACCGGCTCTTGCAGTACGCCCGGAACGGTGTATGTAAGATTCGATGTCGTCTGGGAGGCCGTAGTGGATAATGTGGGTAATATTGGGAATATCCAGCCCTCGTGCAGCTACGTCAGTAGCGATTAGTAGCTTCAGGCTTTGTTCTCTAAAGCGATTTAAGACCTTTGTTCGGGCTGCTTGGGTCATATCACCATGTAAGGCATCTGCGGAATAACCGTCCCGAATCAGTTTCTCAGCTATTTCCTGAGCTTCAGCTTTGGTTCGGGTGAAAATCATACCGTACATATCTGGATAGTAGTCAATTACACGCTTTAATGTATCTATTCTGGCGTTTAGCTTGCAGAGATAATAGCGGTGTGTAATATTTCCGGCTGTTGTATTTTGGCCGCCTGCCGAGATTTCAACCGGATTTTCCATATAACGCATACCAATCTGCCGGATTTCCGGAGAAAGGGTTGCAGAAAAAAGCCACGTAGTTACTTTTTCCGGTATGAAGTCGAGGATAGCTTTTAAGTCTTCTTCAAAACCCATATTCAGCATTTCGTCTGCTTCGTCTAAAACTAAAGTAGTCAAATCGCTTAAACGGGTTGTTTTGCGAGTCAGGTGGTCAAGAAGACGACCCGGAGTTGCTACTATTACGTGTACCCCGCGATTTAGGTTATCTACTTGTCTATCAAAACTTACGCCCCCATATAAAGATTCAACTGAAATTTTGGGTAAAAACTTTGCAAATTGAACTAAGTCGCGAGTAATTTGCATACATAGTTCACGGGTTGGGCAAAGAATTAGTGCTTGAGAACGGCGTAATTGTGGGTCAATTTTCTGTAGCAACGGTAAGCCATAGGCTGCTGTTTTCCCTGAACCCGTCTCAGCTAAAGCTATTAAATCCGTGTTTTTTTCAGTCAAAACGGGGATAACGGCTTCCTGAATCGGCGTAGGCCGTTCATAACCAATCTCTTGTAACAAAGACAACAACTCAGGCATTAAGCCTAAGTCGGAAAATAAAGTGTCTGTAGTGCTCATTGTGTAAAAAAATGGCAGATGAAATTCATCTGCAGTTCAGGAAATTCCTGTTAAAATCAAGAAAGTTTTTCTTCGATTCGGGCTGATTTGCCGCTCAATTTACGTAAATAAAATATACGTGCGCGCCGAACCAAACCCCGTTTTAAAACTTCTATCGAATCAATTATTGGTGAATGAACTGGAAATATCCGCTCAACTCCAATACCATAAGATATTTTACGAACCGTTACTGTCTCTGTAAGGCCAATTCCTCGGCGCTGAATTACAATACCACGATATTGCTGCACACGCTCTTTATTGCCTTCCTTAATTTTTACATAAACATTAACTGTATCTCCGGATTTAAAAGAAGGTAAATCTGTTCTGAGAGCATCTTTGTTAATCTCTTTAATAATAAGCTGATTCATTGTTACACTAAAAATAAAATAACCCGGGTTGTCTGGTTTTTAGACGGGACTGCAAAATTACAACCTTTTTTAATAATTCAGATATTTTTTTAGGTTTTTTAATAATAATTTAAACGATAGCTAATCGTTATCACAAACATAACTCCCCAGTACTACGCTTATTTAAGGATTGGCACTACGAACTACTATGGTGTGGATAACAAAAAAATAGATTTTAAAAAAAACAATGTTTTTACTTTGGAATAACCAAAGAAAATTGTCTAAGTTTGCGGTGATTTTGGAAAGCAAACAAAATATTGAGCAACCAATAAACTTGCCAATGAATTCAATGTTAAGATTTATAGTGATCGGATGTGTCATTTTTATGACCACGATGTCGTATCTTGCTTATTCTCAGGATACTAAAAAAGTTGACCAGAAAAAGGTAACGAAACTGCTAAAAGAGGCGGATTATCTTTTTCAAGCACGCGAAGCCAAGTTAGCAGAGCAAAAGTATCGCGAAGTGCTGAAATATGATCCGTCAAATTATAAGGCGGTTCGCAGGGTGGGACGTTGTAATTTCTTCTTAGGAAACATGGAAGAAGCTATAAATTGGTATCAATCAGCATTGGATATTGACCCAAAATATAACGATACTACTTGGTTTGATTTAGGGGTTGCTTTAAAAATGTTAGAGCGTTATGGCGAAGCTAAAAACGCCTTTACCTCTTTCTTAAAGTACCATACAACCAAAGATTATATTCGTACCCATGCCGAAACAGAAATTAAAGGCTGTGAATTTGCAGAAAAATACAAACCCGAAGATAATGTTTGGACAGTTACAAAATTAGGTTTTAACTCCAAAAATGGAGACTTTAACCCATGGTTGTATGAGATAAAAGGTGATTCTTTTATCATCTTTACCTCCCATAGAAAAGGAGCCAGAGGCAAATTAGCTTTTGCAGAAAACGGAGAAGAGCACCGCTCAGACATTTGGATTGTTCAAATGGATAATGACACGACCTATGGTACTCCTGAAAATTTAGGCAAAAAGGTAAATACCAAAGTTAATGATGGTTCATTATGTGTAACTTCAGATGGCTTAACGATGTATTACACCATCTGCGGACGCGGAAAATCCAAAAAATATCATGGCTGCTCCATTTATGAATCTCAATTTAACCCAGATGCTAAAACATGGGGTAAGTTTAGAAAAGTAGAAGGCCTCCAAGGAAAACGCGAAGTAGTTGTAAATTCAAGAGGTAAAACCAAAAAAGTGGATACTTATGATGCACAACCTTGTGTTTCTGAAGATGGTAACACGATGTATTTCAGTTCAGATAGAGATGGTGGGCAAGGAGAAACAGACCTTTGGTACAGTAAAAAACAAGGTCAAGGTTGGACAACTCCCGTAAACTGCGGTCCCAGTGTTAATACCGAATTTCATGAGATTTTCCCATTTATCGCAAAAGACAGCAAAACGTTATATTTTGCATCTAACGGGCACTTAGGCTTCGGCGGCTACGACTTATTTAAAACGCAAGGCGCAGGATCTTCATGGTCTCAACCAGAAAATCTTGGCAAAGAAATCAACGGTAGTTATGACGATTTTGCCTGTTATTGGCTAACTCCAGATACTGTTGCATTATTTAGCTCAAACCGCCCGGGCGGTGAAGGTAGCGATGACATCTATCTTGCACGCAGAATTGTGCGCCCAGTTATTGAACTATCTGTACACGGAACTGTTCGTGATAAAAAGACCAAGCAACCAATTCCTTTCGCAACAGTAACTCTCTACAAGAAAAAAGATGGCGTTTTGATACCCGTTGATACTTTCCGGACAGACCAAACCGCAGGATACCGCTTCCCATTAGAAAAAGATTTTGACTATAAATTAGTCGGTAACGCCCCTGAATATCTTGCTAATGAAGTGTTCGTTTCTACAATCGGCGTAAAAAAATCGACCGACTTAGAAGCAGATATTGACATTTATTTGGAGCGTATTGTTATTGACCAGCCAATAGTTCTACAAAACATCTACTACGACTTTGACAAAGCTGATTTACGTCCTGAATCCATAGAAGAACTCAATAAGTTAGTGAAAATATTGAATGATAACCCCACTATTTCTATACAACTTGGTTCTCATACAGACACAAATGGGTCAGAGCAATACAACATAAAGTTATCTCAACGCCGTGCTGATTCTGTGGTTAAATTCTTAATTGCAGCTGGAATCGCAAAAGATAGATTAACGTCCTTTGGATTTGGAGAATCTGAGCCACTAATTTACCCTGAATTATCTGATGCTGACGAGCAGGCTAATCGTCGCACAGAGTTCCGTATAAAGTCTATGAACTACACTCCTAAGGCTGCCTCTAATAAATCTAAATAATCATTTTTAAAATCACTTAAAGAGACGGCTTTTAAATTTAAGCCGTCTCTTTTTTTTATATCTTTGTTGTTGTGATAACATTCACAAATACTTCTTTTGAATTTGGAGGTAGATTTTTGTATAAAGACGTTTCTTTGTCTATTAATCTACGTGAAAAAATTGGTTTAATCGGTAAAAATGGGACAGGAAAAACCACACTGCTTCGTCTTATTACCGGAGAATTTCAGCCAAGTAGCGGCAGCGTTACTCGGCTGGGTAGTTTAAGTATAGGTTATTTAAACCAAGATTTACTATCTATCCAGAGCCAAGATTCTATTTATCAAGTTGCTATGCAGGCTTTTGACCGAGAGCTGACTATTCAGGCAGATATTGAGAAAGTCTTGCAGCAATTAGAGACAAACTATTCGGATGCTCTTGTTAGTAAATTAGGTCATTTACAAAGTGAGTTCGAGGCGTTAGGCGGCTACGAGTTAGATTCTCGAGTAGGGATGGTTTTGGCTGGGTTAGGTTTCAAAAATGCCGATTTAGAGCGTCCACTATCATCGTTTTCAGGAGGCTGGAGAATGCGTGTAATGCTTGCAAAAATGCTTCTGCGCCAGCCGGATTTACTGCTTTTAGATGAGCCTACAAACCACTTAGACTTGCCTTCTATCCAATGGCTCGAAGGTTATTTAGAGTATTACCCCGGTACTTATATTATCGTTTCTCATGATAGAGAATTTTTAGATAGAGTAATTACCAGAACTTTGGAAATAGCTCAATTGGGAATTCATTCTTTTTCAGGGAATTACGCTTTTTATCTAAAAGAGCGTGAACTACGAAATCAAATCAGGCAGGCTGAATATGAAAATCAGCAAAAATATTTTGCTGACCAAGAACGCTTTATACAAAGATTTCGGGCAAAAGCGAGTAAAGCTACTCAGGTACAGAGCCGCATAAAAAATCTTGAAAAAATAGATATAATTGAGCCGGTTATAGATGATAACGCAAGTATAAAACTACAATTTCAGGTAAAAACACAACCGGGGAGGGAGATTTTATCACTTGACCAAGTTTCCAAAAGCTATGGAGAAGTTAAGGTTTTAAACAACACTTCCGCAACTATTTGGCGGGGAGATAAGATCGGTTTAATTGGTGCTAACGGAATTGGAAAATCTACAATTCTGCGGATGCTGGATGGCCGAGAACCGTTTCAAGGAGAAAGAAAACTTGGTTATCATGTGGTAATGTCCCTTTTTGCCCAACATCAATTGGAGAATTTAGTGCCCGAAAATACTCTGTTAGAAGAGCTTTCACAATATGTTCACGAAAAAGGGGAAACCTACATCAGAACTATATTGGGTTGCTTTTTATTCACCGGAGATGATGTAGATAAAAAAGTCAAAGTTCTCTCCGGCGGGGAAAAATCTCGACTCGCCTTAGCCAAAACACTACTCTCTGACGCAAACTGCTTATTGTTAGATGAGCCAACCAATCACCTTGATTTACAGTCAATTCAAATTTTAATTCAAGCATTACAGCAATATTCTGGAAGTTATGTTGTAATTTCGCATGATAGGCATTTTCTACGACAAACTACTGAAAAAATTTGGTTTATCGAAGAAGGTCAAATTCAAGAGTACCCCGGAAGCTATTCCGAATTTGATACATGGTATCAAACTAAGAAAAATAAACAAAATGTAACTGTCAGTAAACTTTCTAAATCAGTAACCCAAAAGACGAAAATGGCAAGAAACCTCGAAGATATTCGTCAAGATATAGAAAAAATTGAAATCCTAATCGAAGAAATGGAACTCAGATTAGAAGAATTAGAGTTTAAAATGAACTCCGAGGAATATGCTGATTATCCTGATAGGATTACTCAATTTGAAAAAGAGTATAAACGAACGGAACTCAAGTTAGAGCAAACAACGAAAGAATGGGAAAAACTAATTGAAGAACTTGAGCAAACTCAATCTAAATAGCCTTGACGAACAAACAGTATTGCTACCCACCAGCACTGCCTATTATTCGTTAATTTGCAGCTATAAGAGATGACGTGGTTAGTTCGGATATTGTGGCTGCTGCTATTAATTGGAGCACTTATTTTAACAGCTTCTGCAACACTTACATTCCTATACAAAGATAAAATTCAGCAAATAGTATTGCAATCTTTGGCTAAAAACCTAAATGCCAAAATTATCATTGGCTACTTAGATGTTTCTTTTCTGAAAAGTTGGCCAAATATTGAAGTAGAACTCGCAGATGTTCAGATTTCCTTATCTCCCAAATTAGCTCAAAAACAGCATTTTTCAGAGAAATCTTTTGCCTCGTGCCAAAAAATATACCTTGTTTTTGATATTATTGGGTTTATCAAAAACGACTATACAATCAAGGCAATAATCCTTAAAAAGTCCGATTTAGTATTTGAGCAAAATAAACAAACTCTTTGGAACGTTGAAGCAGCCATTTCAAACTTATTACAACCTGACCCCACCAAACCTCCGTCTCCAATCCATTTAGCATTAGAAAAATTAAAAATTACTGATTCTCATATTGTTGTAAAAACGCCAACAGCTACAATACAATGTAAACAAACCGACTTTTCTTTATCTGGAAACTTTAGCAAAACGATGTTTGACTTAGAAGCATCCTTAGCTACCAATATTCAAAAATTAAAAGTCGGTACATTTTCATATTTAACAGGGAAAAATATTCATGCTTCAACAAAGTTATTTGTAGATCAAAATAAAAAACTATACGAAATAAAAAATGCCAAAATACAGTTAGGAGACCTTCCTATTTATGCTGCCGGAAATTTTCGCATCGAAGAGTTGGGGATTAATTTCGACCTAAGTTACGGCAGTTATGAAGCTACCGTAACAGAGTTTCTATCCCTTATGCCGGAATATATTTCTTCAAAAGTTAGTGAATATAAGGCTTCTGGAAAATTTCAGACAGAAGGTTATCTGCTTGGTTATTGGGGAAAAAAGCATCTGCCTGAATTTAAGTTAGCCATAGAACTCTCTGATGGAGAAGTTACTACAAATGAAAAACTGGGGAAATTGAGTAAGCTAAACGGAAAAACTACGTTAATATATTCCGGTGATGAGCCGGAGAAAGCACACTGGGAAATCGAAAAACTCAATGGCCAATGGGGCAAAGATACTTTTGCTCTTAGATTTGTGTACCATGACTTTGTAACGCCACTCATCTTATTAGATGCCCACGGAAAGTTAGATATTGCTCAGGTGAAAGGTCTTTTACCGGGATTTCATCCCGAAGATGCCATTAGCGGAATTGTTGATTTTAGCTTAGTAACCCAAGGGATGTTATCAGACTTTCGCATCGGAAAATACCACAAAACAAGCACTACCGGCTCCTTATCCGGCTCAAAGTTGTGTTATGAAACCGAACATATCCCCAGCCCCATCCGAAATATGAACCTCGATATAACCTTTTCAAACGAAAAACTTCATATAGATAGATGTATCGGCACTATCGGCCAAACAGAATTTCAATTGTTGGGAAATATTCAAAACCCAATCCCCTATCTTTTTGACACAACAGCGTTATTATCAGGAAATTTACTTTTTCAATCTCCTTATTTTTATCTTTCAGACTTTATTTCTAAGCAAAATTTATCTTCTAACTCATCAGGAACGACTTCTTCCTATAAATCCTCAACTAACGTACTTTCAATCCCCAAAAATATTTCGTTTAACTTAAAAACCGAGTTTGAGAAATTTACAATAGAAACCATTTCCGGTAGCTCTTGGGTCGGTGAAGTTCACATAACAAATCAATGTTTGTATCTTGACACGCTAAGGCTTCATGTTTTTGGTGGAAAAGTGAACACCAGCGGTGTCTTATGTATTTCTCCTAACAACGAACTCCAAGTAGCTTGTAATGCCAAATTATCCCAAACTTCTTTAAAAGAGCTTTTTAATGCAATACCAACCATTCGGGCAGTAATTCCACCTGCAAATTACCTTAGTGGAGAAGTCAATTTAGACGTAGCACTCCAAACACGATTAAAATCAGACTTCACTACCCTACTACCTTCGTTTAGTGCTACCGGAACTATTGAGTGGCATAACGGATCTCTTATTGGATACCCAACGTTACATAAGTTAGGAACATTTGTAAAATTAGCTAAACTAAAAGATTTGACTTTTGATTATGCACGTGCTTCATTTTCAATTAATAATGAGATATTTAACTTAGGTGAATTAGATGTTTTAGCCAATAAATCATGGAAAGTTCAGGCAAGTGGAAACCATACTTTTGACCAAAAACTGAGCTATCATGTGAAATTATTTTTGCCTAAAAATAGCTGGCAAGAGCCAGACCCACAGGTTAATGAATGGATAGAAACCAGCCCCGCACCCGGCGGAAATACAGCTCTCTTGGTTCATGTTAGCGGAACAACAGATAACCCAAACTTCTCATTGGATACCCAAGCCATGAAAAAACAAGTGCAACTTGGCTTCAAAAAGGAAAAAGAAGAAATACAAAAGGCTTTTCAGCAAGAAAAAGAAGAAATCTTCGGAAAACAATCCTCCGAAAACGTTGAAGACTGGATAGATGAAAAACCAATATCCAAAAACAAGAAAAAAAAGAAAACTACGGATAAATAACCAGATTGCCTCAATAAACTTGATTCGTTTTATCCAGAAAAAATCCCCTAAATAAGTTTAAATTGAAACAATAACCTATAGTATTTCGTACATTTGTGCGAGTTTGATAACTTTCACTATGAAGAAATTTATTCTGTTTTACGGACTTATTGCATTAATAATAACTACACAAGCCCAAAGCCTCCAACTGATAAATGTACCTACAACCACTATTTCAGGAGATGGTAGCCGGCTTTTAGTAGCTGCTATTTTAGTTAAAAACATATCTACAGACACAGTTGTCGTAAAAGTGAGACGTGTAATTCACCAAGTTAGCCCTGACCATGATTTACAGCTTTGTTTTGGCCCTACTTGTTATCCTGAAGAAACCGAGATAACTCCCAATCCAGCAATAATTGCCCCTGGAGATACTAATAAAACTTTTAAAGCACAACTTGAATCCTACGGGCTTCCGGGAAGTGCCTCTGCAACCTATTATTTCATCAAAACTAACGGAACTCCTGATTCTGTAACTGCCACCGTAAACTTTAATGTAGTTACTAGTTTGGAAGATTTAATAGCACAAAACAAACTTGCAGTTCAAATAAGCCCAAATCCGGCAGTAAATTTGGCTAGCATAAACTATACTCTTCCCAACCCAAATTCAACTGCCCAAATAAACATCTATGACATCTTAGGCGGTTTACAAAAACAACAACTTATCAAAGGGCAGCAAGGCTCTATTTCATTAGATTTATCTAATTTAAAATCAGGAGTTTATTTTTATAGCTTAGTGATTGACGGCCGGCCATATATCACCAAACGCTTAATTGTTACAGATTAAATTGTAACTATTTCCCAAAAATACAGAAAAAAAAATCAACTCTTATATTTTTAAAGCTATTTATGTTAGCTTTAAAAGCAGTACCTTTGCGCCCGAATTAAATTAAGTTATTAAAATATGGCAATATCCGCTCAAGACGTAAATAAATTGCGCCAAATGACTGGTGCAGGGATGATGGATTGTAAAAAATCCTTAGAAGAAGCAAATGGTGATTTTGAAAAGGCAGTAGAATTACTTCGGAAAAAAGGACAAAAAGTGATGGCCTCCCGTGCCGATCGTGATGCCCGCGAAGGAGCTGTTTTCGCAAGAGTAAATGCAGACCACACAAAAGCAATCATTATTGAATTAAACTGTGAAACTGACTTCGTGGCTAAAAATGCCGACTTTATAGCACTTGGAAATAGCATTGCAGATGCCGTCATTAATACCCAGCCGGCCACTTTAGACGATATTTCTAAATTAACAATCAACGGTAAATCTGTATCAGATCTACTTGTAGATAATATGGGAAAAATTGGCGAAAAGTTAGACGTTAGTAAATATGAAACACTATCTGGTTCATTTGTAGCAACATACACCCACTTAGGAAGTCGTTTAGCTGCTGCTATCGCTTTTGACAATGCCAATGGAGTTGATTTAAAAGAAGCCGGAAAAGAACTCGCTATCCAAATTGCTGCCATGAATCCCCTTGCCTTAGATAAAGAAGACATCCCAAAAGAAATTATTGACAAAGAATTGGATATAGCAATGGATCAAATTCGCCAAGAAGGAAAACCAGAAAATATGGTTGAAAAAATTGCACAAGGCAAATTGCGCAAGTTCTTTGACGAAAATACCTTATTAAACCAAAGCTACCTTAATGATAACAGCAAAACTGTTAGTCAATACCTCAAAGAGATTAACCCAAAAGTGCGAGTTATCGGGATGAAACGTGTGCAATTAGGGACAAAATAAACAGACATTGTAGTGAAGTATTCCCGTATTCTCCTTAAACTTAGTGGAGAAGCATTGATGGGTGATAAGCCCTACGGCATAGATCCGGCTACAATTCGGGCTTATGCGGAAGAGATTGCCAAAACAACCGCCCAAACAGGGGTTCAGATTGCACTGGTCATCGGAGGTGGCAATATTTTTAGAGGCGTTCAAGGAGTAGCCGGCGGAATGGATAGATCCCAAAGTGATTATATGGGAATGCTCGCAACCGTGATAAATGGTATGGCTATGCAGGACGCTTTGGAGCAGCTAAATGTTGCTACGCGCCTGCAATCAGCCATTAAAATGGAGCAAGTATGCGAGCCTTTTATACGCAGGCGCGCTATCCGGCACTTAGAGCGCGGCAGAATTGTGATTTTCGGCGCAGGAACCGGAAACCCATACTTCACAACGGACACCGCCGCCAGTTTACGCGCCGTTGAAATTAACGCACAAGTAGTGCTTAAAGGAACTCGTGTGGACGGAATCTATACCGCTGACCCCGAAAAAAATCCCGAAGCTACCAAATACGAAACGCTAACCTACAACCAAGCTATCCAAAACCGACTGAACGTTATGGATATGACTGCCTTCACCCTCTGTCAAGAAAATAATTTACCTATCATCGTCTTTGACATTAACACACCCGATAATCTACTAAAAATAGTTTCCGGTGAATCCATCGGGACATTGGTATGCTAAATTAATTTCTGGGGTCTAACCCCCAATTCAAACGGGAACGTAAAGTACTAAAGAAAGTACGGGAACCGGCTCTTACTAAATGTAATTTGTGAATTGATTTCCGTACAGCGAGCTCTATCTTTGCTGGAACAATTTCTGTACGGTTATCAATTGCTACCAAAGCATTTCCGGATCGGCTTTCTATCTGAAACGAAATAACACTGGAATCAGCTACAATAATCGGGCGTACTGTTAAAGAGTGCGGTGCAATTGGGGTTAAAACAAACGTCCCTGAATTGGGGCTTATTAATGGCCCCCCACAAGCAAGGTTGTAGGCCGTAGAACCCGTGGGCGTAGAAACAATCAAGCCATCACACCAATAGGAATTTAAAAATTCCCCATTTACAAAAGTGTGTACCACAATCATTTCATTAGAAATCGCCTTATGAATGGTGATTTCGTTTAGGCCAAAATTCCAATCTGCAAAAATTTCCGGATAAGATGAAAGTTCTATCAAAGAACGCTCATCTAATTTCCAAGCATTATTTAATAGTTCTACCGTAACTTCCTCAATAGCTTGCTGCTGAATAGGAGTTAAAAAACCTAATCTACCGGCATTTACGCCTACTACCGGAACTGTAAAATGCTTTAGAAACCGAACTGCATTTAAAAGCGTGCCGTCTCCGCCAATGCAATAAAAGAAATCAATGTCCTGAATATCAGAAATATCTCGAAAAATGTTTTGGATAATTCCCAGATGTTCTTTGAAAAATGGCTGCGAACGTAGTTCGGAAGCATACTCTTCATGAAGTACATAATCAATTTGTTGGGAATGCAGAAAGTACAAAAAATCTCCCAATATTGTAAAATTGGTGTTTTTGGTAGTCTTTCCGTAAATAGCAATTTTCATCGAATGGCTAATAAAAAATTTAGAACTATACTGGTTTCAGAAAAACGGTTTCGGCTTATTTCTACCCGAAAAAAAGTGTCGTAAAGAAACAAAAAATTAGCCCCAATTCCAACACCCGGCAGCAAACTATTATGTAGCCGAGAGGCCAATATCTGATGATAGCTGTAACCAACATCTCCAAAAGCCGATAGATAAAATGCCAACGGCCAATCCTGAAACTTTTTGGGTAATATCCTGAAATGAACCATCTTTCGCGGAATAATTCCGTATTTTAGCTCTGATTTAAAGCCCAATAATGCCTGCCCTTCTATTAAATATTGCTCATAACCTCGAATAAAATATTGCTTTTGCCCCCAAAAAAATCGTTCATAATATGGCATATTTGAGCCAATACAAGAATAAGCATAAGCTCCGGCAGCAATATTCCATCTATGTGTAATTGGATAATGCTTAGATAGTTGTGCTTCAATTTTTATATTACTGATAACTTTTGGCCAATAATTAGCCTGAATACTTCCCTGAACTTTGAAGCCGGTTAGCGGGAAAGTGCGCTGGTCGCGAGTGTCATGCCAATATTTAACAGTAATATACGGATAAATTGATGATTTATCTTGTAAAACAAATTCCGGTTTTACGGTCTTTAAGGTATCTGCAATAAAGTAACCATTAATTCCGACAACATAGGTAAAACTTTTTCTGGGATTAAAGCGTCTGGCTAAGGCAGCTTCTATATTGAATAACTTTAGTATTGGGAAATTATCTACTCTCAGGTAAGTTGGGTGGTCGTTTTTATCTGCAAATAGCACCTCATGTTGCTGATAAGCCTCTATTTCTAAACTTACGTCCCAAGGCTTTATTGACCAAAGATAGGGTTTATTAAACCGGATTAAGGCTCCGGTCGTGTAGCCTAATTTTGCAAAAGCCTCAATCGTTTCATTATGTCCGGCTACATTTTGCCAGAATAGGCCGGTAGTCAAAGTAGCCCTGTATAGGCTTGGTTGCGCAATTAAGTCATTCAAGGTTCGTTCTTGTAGCTCTACGTGCGCACGCGGCGTATAATACCAACGCTCCTGAAAATCAAATACTTGTATTAAAGTATCTGCAAATATGGAATCCTGTGCATTTACCCGCGTAAATAACCGTAGGTTATAAAGCGTTTGACGATTTAACTCTAAATCAGCCTGCCGGTTTTTCGTAGCTATCTTAGATCCAACTTTAAGAGGAAGTTCCCGCAATAAATACTTTTCATTGGTTTTATGAAGGCCGATAAAAACAACATTTCCCAAAAATAAAGAATCACTTTGAGCTAAAATATTAAAAAACAATAAATTAGCAATTACGAAAGTAATTATTTGATACAGAAACAAGACGAAATGAATGCTTAGAAAAAGAAAGAGAATCGTAGCTTATTCTTTGTAGTAAGAATCTGCTATTTCAAGGGCTTGTGAAATCATTTGAAGTCCTTCGGATGCTTGTTCTTGGGTAATCGTTAGCGGTGGAGCTATGAAAATGTAGTTCCAACGAACGAATGCATAGAGGCCAAGTTCTTTTAGTTTAGCGGCTATTTGGTTTATGGGTCCCATTTCTTCGGGCTTAGTATTGAAGGGCACAAGCGGCTGTTTGGTTTTTCGGTTGGTTACCAATTCTATGCAGCCCAAAAGGCCGGTATTCCTAAAGTCTCCAATAGAAAGATGTTTTTGGGATAGTTTTTCCATTTCTTGGTTGATAAACTGCTCTATGTTTCGGGTATTTTCGATGAGTTTATCAGATTCATAGATTTGTAAGACGGCCTCTGCTGCGGCTAAAGATACCGGGTGGGCAGCATAAGTCAGCCCAATCATCAATGGGTTTTCATCAAAGTGGTGTGCTATTGTATCCGATACCATAACGCCTCCAAGCGGTAAGTAGCCACAGGTTAAGCCTTTAGCAAAGCACATAATATCGGGAGAAACGCCGCTGCGGCTGATACCGAACCATTCACCGGTACGGCCGAAGCCGCTCATTATCTCATCACATATCAACAAAATATTGTATTTATCTGCGATTTTTCTCAACTGTTGCCAATAATCCAGTGGATATTTAATGCAACCTGATGACCCTGATTCGCCTTCCATGAGGATAGCGGCGATATTTTTAGGGCCTTCAAATTCGATAATTCGTTCTATATGTTGAACACATTCTCGGTGGCAGGAGTTGGGTTGCTGCCCCCAAGGACACCGGTAGCAATATGGGTCTTCTACGTGAATTACGCCGGGCATTTGTTGGCTATCTGCGGGCAGTTTGCGGGGGTCTCCGCCGGCAGTCATCGCACCGTAAGTAGCACCATGATATGCCCGATAACGAGCTATAATTTTGTGCTTTCCTGAATACATACGAGCAATTTTTATAGCATTTTCAATGGCTTCAGCACCGCCAAGGGTAAAAAAAGTCTTTGTCAGTCCCTTGGGAGCAATCTTAGCCAAAGCCTTTCCCACCCGACCACGCACCGCAGTAGCTATAGCCGGATTCAAATGGCTAAACATCTGCATCTGCTTCATAATAGCCTCCGAAACACGGCTATCACCATGCCCAATATTCATATTTACCAATTGGGAAGAAAAATCTAAATAGCGTTTCCCAGAAGGCTCATACAAATAAACTCCGTTAGCACGCTCTATCACCAAAGGCACTATCTTTTGTTTGCTCCAAGGAAATAATGTATAATTGAGGTTATCCTGAATGATTTGCTCTGTATCTTTCATATAATCAGCTAATTTAGTTAATATTTTTTAAAAAAGAGTGGCAAAGAAAAGGATAAACCTATTCACCAAATAGGTTATCCAACTCCTTGTTTGGGCGAAGTTACAAAACTTTTTTGCGTAGGCATGGATTCATATCCAAAACTTTTTGATTCAAATCATAAAAACATGGTTGTTAAATAGTTATATGATTTTTCTTTTGAGATTGTGGTGTTAAGAATGGATACAAGTTACTTTTACTTCAAGCATAAATATAAAGCTGCTCTTAGAGGCTTCAGAAAGCACAATACAGTTTCGTTATTGGAGTATATTTCCGCCTAAAGTGATTTTTAATATCTCTACCGAATGATAATATTGGTTAATTTTATGCACTAAAATTCAATATCTATTTTTAATGAGTTCAACTCAAAAATTCACGGCATTACACCGGCTATTGCATTGGCTTATCGCAATGGCAAT
Source organism: Bacteroidia bacterium (assembly GCA_026932145.1). Taxonomy (NCBI): domain Bacteria; kingdom Pseudomonadati; phylum Bacteroidota; class Bacteroidia; species Bacteroidia bacterium. The sequence continues at coordinate 57,642 of JAIXKT010000054.1, read as the reverse complement.
GCCTATTCTCTTCATTACCGGATTTCTAAGAATGTACTGGATGAGCGGAAATTCAATTGTTGGTGCCATTCAAGACAATATTCCAAATGTAGAACTCAGTAGAGAACAGATGCGGAATATCGTAGGCAGCATTCGAGAACCTATGTGGGAATGGCATGAAATATTTGCTCACGTTGTGATATTTTCATTTATTGCTCGCATTATCTATATGTTTGTCAAAAAAATCCAATTTCCAAACCTATTTACCGCAAAGAGCATAAAAGAAAAGATGCAAGGATTTACGTATGTTTTTTTCTACTTATTTTTATTTCTTTCTGCCGTTACCGGAGTATGTATCGAAAAAGATTTTTTTTCTGAATGGGGAGAAACCATCGAAACAGTTCATAAATGGGGAATTTATTGGTTTCCCATTTTTATATTGCTGCATCTATCCGGGATTGTAATAGCAGAGTTTACAGATAAAAAAGGTATTGTATCCAAAATGATTGGTGGAGATTAACTTTTACTTAAAAGCAGGCTACTATTTTCGATCTATTATTGCTTCTCAATTATAGCACACACACTTAGAATATTGCTTTTATCGTTTTAAATAATCTTAGTAATTTCAAGTAGAAAAAATGCTTAACTTCGCGCAAATTTCATTAAGTTTTCTTTTATGTTGCAGTACGAAGTTGATAATGACGGGGTTGCGATTATTCGCTTAGACCAAACAAACAAAGCTACAAATGTTATTAACGAGGCTACTATGGTTGCTCTTGGGGAAACCCTTGAGCGAGCTATTACTGATAATCAGGTAAAAGGAATCATTATTACTTCTGCTAAAAAAGATTTTTTGGTAGGTGCAGATTTAGATATGCTGCTTCCGCTTACTCAGGCATCAGAGATTATGGAGATGACGGGCAAGTTAAATGGGTTGTTTCGGCGGTTAGAGACCTGCGGAAAGCCTGTTGTAGCGGCCATCAACGGAACGGCTTTGGGCGGCGGCTTAGAATTATGCTTAGCCTGCCACCACCGCATAGCCTTAGACAAGCCGGATATTCAGTTAGGCTTGCCGGAAATCATGCTGGGATTACTTCCCGGAGCCGGTGGCACCCAACGCCTACCACGCCTGATTGGCATCCAAAATGCTCTTTCACTTATTTTAGAAGGCAAAAAACTACGCCCCAGCCAAGCATTAGCGCAAGGCATTATCCATAAATTAGCCCAAACTCCTGAAGAACTACTTTCGTCCGCTAAAGAATATATTCTGCAAGGCGGAACTTCCACCCAACCTTGGGACCAGCCTAAGTTTAAAGTTCCCGGGGGCGACATTTTAACCCCCAACGGAGTTATGGTAATGACTGCCGCATCTGCCTTGATGCGCAAAAAGACTTACGGTAATTATCCCGCTGCCCAACATATTTTATCTTGTGTCTATGAGGGGCTACAGCTTCCTATTGACCGCGCATTAGTCGTTGAATCACGATACTTTACAGCCTGCTGCTTAAGTAAAGAATCTAAACACATGATTCAGACACTTTTTTTTGCACTCAGCAACGCCAATAAAGGAGCCGCCAGACCGGTAAATGTACCGGAAACAAATATCCAGAAAGTAGGTGTATTCGGTGCCGGAATGATGGGAGCTGGTATCGCTTACGTATCCGCTATCGCCGGACTCCAAGTAGTGCTAAAAGACGTTAGTAAAGAAAATGCCGAAAAAGGAAAAGCCTATTCAGCTCGTATATTAGGCGAAAAACTACAAAAAAAACATATTTCTTCGGCAGAACATGACAGCATTCTAAACAGAATATTCGCCACCGAAAACTCCAATGACTTAGCCGGATGCGACCTGATAATAGAAGCCGTTTTTGAAGATAGAGGACTAAAAGCCCGAGTTACCCAAGAAGCAGAATCTGTAAATAAACCAACCTTAGTATTTGCTTCAAACACATCTACTTTACCCATTTCCGGTTTAGCAGAATCTTCTACAAGACCAGAAAACTTTATTGGATTACATTTCTTCTCTCCTGTTGAAAAAATGCCCCTTGTAGAAATCATTATGGGGGAAAAGACATCGGATTACGCCTTAGCTTTATCTATTGATTACATCAAAAAAATCAAGAAAACGCCTATCGTAGTCAATGACGGTCGGGGTTTTTTCACTTCACGGGTATTTGCAACCTATGTAAAAGAGGGTATCGAGATGCTGGCGGAAGGTATTCCACCTGCTGTGATTGAAAATATCGGAAAAGCGTGCGGTATGCCAGTAGGACCGTTAGCCCTCGCTGACGAAGTTAGCTTAGATTTACTGCATCATATTGTAAAACAAACCGAAAAAGACTTAGGTATTAAAATCGAAGATGCAGCGGCAAAAGTCGGAGAGCTATTTGTAGAAGTTTTAAAGCGCCCCGGAAAAAAATCCGGAAAAGGATTTTATGAATATCCCGAAAACGGAAAAAAACATCTCTGGAAAGGTCTTGCCGAGCATTATCCGCAGAAATCTGAGTATCCCGATGCTGAAATTCTAAAAAAACGATTTTTGCACGTTCAAGCCTTAGATGCAGCCCGCTGTTTAGCCGAAAATGTACTTACTAATACTACCGACGGCGATGTCGGCTCAATTATGGGCTGGGGATTCGCACCCTTCACCGGCGGCGTAATGTCTTATATCAACTTTGTTGGTGCCGAAAAGTTTATCCAAGAATGTAACCAACTCGCACTGCAATATGGCAAACGTTTTGAAGTACCGGAAATTGTACACCAAAAGTTTACTGCAAACTAAGAATCAAAATATTGATTATTAGGTAATTACGTAACACTATCTAACTAAGAGTTAGTGTGTAAAAACAATCCATTCAAATTCAGAAAAATATAATTTTGTACACGGCAAATATGTAATTTTGCATCGTTATGAGTAATCGTGCATTTTGGAGTTTTTTAGGCGGTTTAGTTACAGGTTTGGCTATCGGAATGTTATATGCACCAGATTCCGGCAAAAATACCCGCGACAAACTCAAACTTAAATTAGAAGCATACTGGACTGAACTTAAAGAAATGGTAAAGAAAAAGCAAGAAGACCTCTTGAATGACAATCCTTTAGACAGTACATTAGCCTCCTCTACCAGAATAGGTAAAAATGAAACCTCAATTCCCCCCACCGAAGATTACACCCGAGCAGAAGAACTACTGCGCGAAGTCGAAACCTTATTGGGAGATATGAAAAAAAGCTAAATTACAATTTTAAGACAACATAAAACATAATATATGAACATAAAATACCGAAACCTGCTATTTGGGCTACTAACCGTAGGCTTACTGTATTCTTGTAAGCAAGAAACCACTAAGACAGAACAATCAAATTCTGCTACACAAACAACTGCTACACAAGAAAATAAAGACGCAGAAAAAGAAAATTTACCAACAACTACCTACATAGTAGATTCCGAAACCCACGACTTTGGGAAAATTACCGAGGGCGAAAAAGTATCCCATACATTTAAGATTAAAAATACAGGACAAAATCCATTGGTTATCAATGATGTAAAGCCATCTTGCGGCTGCACAACTCCTAATTGGACAAAAGACCCGATTCCTCCCGGAAATGAAGGAAAAATTGAGGTTGAATTTGACTCGCAAGGAAAATCCGGCAACCAATCCAAAACGGTTACAGTTACCGCAAACGCAGATCCCAAAATTAAAATATTAAAATTTACAGGCGAAGTAGTATCCGCTAAAAAGTAACCTATGCAATTTCTGTGGATTTTATTACAGACCCACGTGCCCGGGTCGTCTTGGTATTCCCAACTTATTTTGATGGGAGGAATCATTTTAGTATTCTACTTCTTTATGATTCGCCCCCAACTTCAAAAACAAAAAAAGGAAAAGCAATTTCGCGAGAGCTTGAAAAAAGGTGATAAAATAATTACGGTGGGAGGGCTTCACGCCCGCATTGTGCAAATAGACACCAATTCTGTGCTCTTAGAAGTTAGCGATAATATAAAACTACGATACGAACGCTCTGCTATCCTGCGCTTAGCAGACACCTCTCAGGAGTCTTAAAATCAGATGCTTAGAAGCCGTGTATTTTGGCTGCGAGTATTCATAGCAATTTCACTGTCTTCCTTTCTATGGTTACTCGTAACGCTTGCCAGAACCTATGAAGTAACAATAGAATATCCGGTTACCTTTACCAATATTCCGCAAAAGTCTATCTTTAATCAAAAATTACCCACAACAGTTCATGTATCTGTAATTGGAACAGGGCAGCAACTTCTGCTGCCTTCCCTGCGAAGTGTTCAAGATACATTACAACTACATATTGATAATGAGGCTGTTGCAAAAGGGAATATCTCTTTACATACATATATCCCAACAATCAAAAAGAATTTGAACTATGCTCAGGCAGTTACCAGAATAAAGCCGGATACCATCTATTTAGATTTAACAGAGCCTCTTTCAAAACGCTTAGCCGTCATCCCGGATATAACCCTAAAACTGAAAGAGGATTATTTACTCATAAAAAAAATAGACCTTAACCCAGATTCTCTCTGGTTTATTGGTTCTGAACACGGACTTTCGCAGATAAATCTCTGGAAAACCCAAAAGGTTGAAATAGACCTAAGAAACTACCAAGAAACCCCCGCTAATCAAAGCATTGACCCATTTGAACTTTCTTTTGATGATTTACAGGATATAGAAGTTGTTAAGCCTATTCGGAAAAAAGTTCCCTTAGAAAAACAGCATGGGATTTTCTGTAATACAGATGACGTAGAAGCTGTTATCTACATAGATAAATTCACTCAGGCAGAATGCTGGACAGACATTGAAATAGTTAATGTTCCGGCAAATAGACAGGTTCGGCTTATCCCAAATCGGGTATTGATTAAATTCCAAGTACCCTTTAATCAATATGAAAAAATTAATTCTAAAAATTTCCGACTGCAAATTGACTATGCAGATTTACATGAATTAGGCAAACAAATAGTCCCCATCTTGGAAGCTAAACCCGAATTTGTAAATCACTATTGGCTTGAACCAAAGTCTGTTAAGTATGTAATCCGAAATCTATAGCTACTCTTTAGCACACTACGGCATACTGTAATCCACAAAAAGCAAAAAAAGGCTTTTTTTACTTTTTACTAAATAAAATTTTATCTGATAAAGTTTTATTTAGTACTTTTGCGTATAGTAATTCATTGGGTTATGAAACAAATTTACAAACTATTTTTGATTACACTTGCTTGCCAGTTCTTATTTCGTATTGGTTTAGGGCAAGTTACAGTTGCCGTTCAAGATTTTGAAACAATACCGGCAACTCCTACATGGAACATCACAGCAGGAGGTGGGAATATCGGTACAGCCGCTGGCGGCGGCGACACCCCCGCTACCCAACGCATACGAGGCGGCGCTCGCTCTTGGCAGGTAAACAACGGCACAGCAACCTTAGACTTAGATACCTTTAATGTATCCAGCTATTCTAATATAGCTGTGTATGTTAGAATTTCCAGTACCTCTACAACTACTGGAAATGGTGCTGATGCTGGAGACTATCTACGTGTATTTGCAGCCCTTGACAATGCTGCCTTCCTAACAAACACACAAGCTAACGCCGATATTGCCGTCAATGGAGACAATAATGCCCGCTGGAGCTATAATAATGCCGAAAATGCAACTACTACCGCCGGCACAAACTTAGTGGTTGCAGGAACATCCGGCACAAACGCAGGAACCATCTACTCTACCCTCAAGATTAACATCCCTAACGGAACCAATAACGTAAAACTACGCATCATTGCACTCAATAATGCAACACAAGAAGTCTGGAACGTTGATGATATTACCATAGTTGCCGGCTGCAACAGTGCTCCTACCACACAAGCTACTAACATTAGTTTTTCAAGTGTAACAACCACATCTATGACTGTTGGCTGGACATCCGGTAACGGCAATCGCCGGATATTAGTAGGCCGTCAAGGAGGCCCAGTTTCTTGGACACCCACTAACGGAACACCGCCTTCCGGCGTAAACGCAAACTTCACCTCCGCTACTGACCAAGGCTCCGGAAACAAAATACTCTACAGCGGAACCGGTAACTCCATTAATATCACCAATTTAACAGCTAATACTTTTTATTACTTCCGCGTATATGAATTTTGTGATGCTACCAATCAATACCTAACTTCTGCCGGAACTAATAATGATGGGAACCAAAATCAACAAACGAACTGTAATGCAGAACCGACAACCCAAGCCAGCAGTATTTCCTTTGGGACAACAGGCCCTACCAGTATGGTCATTAACTGGACAAATGGCAACGGACGAAAAAGAATTGTGGTTTTGCGTGCCAGTGCCAGCGTTTCCTGGACTCCCACAGATGGATCTGCACCCACCGGCGTTAACTCTGTATTCTCATCAGCTACAGATAAAGGCAGCGGAAATAAAATCGTTTACAACGGAACTGGAAATACAGTAACCGTTACCGGCTTAACTGCCAACACCACATATTACGTGCAGGTATTCGAGTTCTGCGACGGAAATAATGACTATTTAATTACTTCCGTACCTACCAATAACGGCACTCAATCTAACACTACTTCCAACGCAGGTGCTCCAACTATACTTTATATGGGAGATTTAGCCTTAGTCGCTTTGGATGCTAACTATACTTATAATTTAGATAATACCTGTGATAAAATTAGTTTTGTAAACTTTGTGGAACTAAATCCCGGAACCGAGATTTTGTTTACCGACAATGGTTATGAGCGTGGTGCGGCAGCTAATGTTCAAACACGCCGGCATGGCGGCGGAGAAGGTGTCGTAAAACTAACATGGAACGGCTCCAGCCCACTCGCAAAAGGCACAGTTACTGAATGGAAACCCTGCGAATCAAATACCCCTACCCCTGATTGGACTTATACTGATATTAAAAATGGAACCACTTTTGATTTGGCTAACGCAGGAGATGAACTATTTATAATGCAAGGTACATGGAATACTTCAAGAGATTCCTTAGAAGGACGTTATATTTTTGCTGGCTCTACTTGGGACGACTGGCTGCCGGTTTCTAGTGCTGTTCCAGACAGAGCCTCCGGCACAGGTCAATCGAGATTACCAGAGGGTTTGGAATGTCTTAATCTTCAGGTAAATTTTATTGGTGGTGGAGAAGGACGCTATAAAGCTACCGAAACTTATACAGGCACACAAATGGCTCTGTTAGGTTATGTAGTAAATGACAATACTCGGTGGGATGCCGGCGCTGGCAAATACTCTAAACCAGCGGACTTTACCGTTACCGGACTTGGAGGCGTTATTGGTAATTGGAACGGTGGCACAGATACCCGCTGGTTTAATGGCTGTAATTGGGACGTGTACCGTGTGCCGGATTCTACCGTAAATGTTACGTTCTCCGTATCTAATGTTGTTAATGCAAACAGTATCGTACTTTTACCTAACGAAACTGCTAAATGTAACGACCTTACCATTTCCGGCGGCAACGGCATCAACTCAACCAGAAGAATTGTCGGAAAAAGTAGTGCAAATAGAGTTCTTTCAATATACGGAGACCTCACTTTTAACGGCCAAAATGCCCTTGATTTTGATGACGGAAACAATGGAACATCAGACGGAACTATAAAATTGAAAGGAAATTGGGTAAACCAAGGATCAGAAACAGACTTTATTGAAGGAAATAGTACCATAGTATTTGACGGATATTCTACACAAACCATTTCAGTAGCAACCGGCGATAATGAGTATTTCTATAACTTGGTTTTTAATAACAATGCTGGCTTCTCCCTATCCGACTCTATCTCTGTATCAGGCACGTTGGCACTAACTCGCGGAGTTGTTAATACTAACGGAAAAACCGTCTCCGTAACTAACCCTTCAGAAACTTCAATTACAGACGGAAATTCAGTTGTTTCCTACGCATCTTCTTCTTCATGGGTAAATGGTAACTTAAATCGTTCAATATCCAATACCGGCGTTTTCTATATGTATCCGGTTGGTAGTGCTTCAAAATATCAGTTAGCAGGTATTAAAATCAACAGTCATACGGGTTTATCTCGGATAAATATGTTCTTTACAAGCGGTTCACCCGGTGCTGCGACCTTAGCTTCTCCTTTTGCCGAAGGCGGAGCATACTTCACGAAGCTACTACAAGACGGGAAATGGACAACCTCAGCTAACGCCGGAGTTTCAAGCATAAATTATAATTTAGAACTTTTTCCCAGTTTTGATTGGGGAAACTCTTGTGGAAGCGGCCTTCCTTGTGCTGCCTATACCATCGTAAAAAGACCAAACGACTCCAGCCCATGGGATAATGGAACGTCCGCACCTTCATTTACCGGTGGTTATGCCGGTTCAGGACGCAATAACGTATCCGGTGGAATCCTCAGAACAGGCTATACCTCCTTTTCAGAAGAAGGAATCGCCGGCAGCGAAGACTCTCCTTTCCCTATTGAATTATTGAGTTTCAATGGTTTATACATAGGAAATCATACTGCATCTCTATCTTGGCAAACGACTCCTCAATCTACGGCAAAAATATTTTATATCGAAAAAGCCACAGATGCTACTAATTTTGTGATGATTGGTTACGTTGCTTCCAATGCCTCAAATTCTTATAATTTTAAAGACTTCAATATGCTTGATAGCCGCGTTTTCTACCGCCTTCGGATGATAGACAATGACGGAAGTTTTACTCTAAGCCCAGTAGTTGAACTCACTCAATCTTCCTTAGAAGAAACAGCTTATATTTTCCCCAATCCAAGTAAACCTGGAGCCTCCTTAAATTTGTTTGTGCGAGTTGCACAGAGCCAGACTGCTAATGTCGAAATCTATAATACATTAGGTCAAATTGTTGATAATCAGGATATAAACATTAAAAGCGGTTCTGGAAACTATGTACTGCATACAGACTTATCCGGCGGAATTTATTGTGTTAAAATATCCGGAAAAGGTTTTGAAACAACTCAACGAATCGTTGTAGAATAAGTTTCTCTTACTACATTAAAAAGGCCGCAGCATCTGCGGCTTTTTTAATGTAATTTCCCCATAGTTAAAAAAGAAAAAATAATATAACTATCTGATTATAATAATGATAACTATTTAATAGTTGCTGATTTCTCTACGTAATCCGTTTGTTTTGAAGCAAAGTAAAAAGAAAATTCGCTGCTAAAAAGTTGTAACATACTCAAATTAGGTACTTTTGCAGTAAATAAAGCAGATAAAATAGCTGTGATTATAGAACAAATAAAGAAATCAAGGTCTCTTATAGATGCGAAAATAAGTATTAAACTTTTGGGCAAAATATCCCCTTTTGCATTAGGTGGTTTAGTTATAGATACCAAATTTTACGCATAATTTCTTTTGTATGTGTGGGATTTTAGGATGGATAGACTACGGCAAATCGGTTTCCGATAGTTTATTTAACCAAGCATTAAATCATTTAGCGAAACGAGGCCCTGATTATCAGGCTATTTATCGCCACCAAAGAACGTGTTTAGGCCATGCCAGACTTTCTATTATTGACCTAAGTGCTGCCGCTAATCAACCTATTTTTGACAAAACCGGCCGTTATGCAATCATTTTTAACGGAGAAATATTTAATTATCAGGAACTTAGACACAAATTAACACAATTCAGTATCCAGCTTCAAACCAATTCGGATACTGAAATTTTGCTTTACCTATTTATCCAATACGGAGAAAGTTGTTTGTCTTTTCTAAATGGTTTTTTTGCTTTTGCCATTTATGACCACCAAACTCAAGACTTATTTATTGCCCGAGATCGGTTTGGGATTAAGCCACTAAAATATTTTCAAGACGAAAGTTATTTTGCTTTTTCTTCCGAAATGAAGGCACTATTAGCACTTCCCCTGCCGCGTTTGTTAAATATAGATGCTGTCAATTTATACTTTCAATACAGCTATCTGCCTCCGGGGGTTTCTATGCTACAAGGATTTAAACAGCTACTACCCGGAGAATGTTTATGGATACGTAACGGACAGGTACAGGTGAATCGCTGGTATGAGCTACCACGCCCTTCACTATCTAACTCAAAAGAAACCATTTCTTATCAAGAGGCGCAGCATAAACTGCTAAATCTTTTGGAAGATGCGGTTCAAAAACGGTTAATTGCGGATGTTCCGGTTGGCGTATTTTTAAGCGGTGGAATAGATTCTTCGATAGTAACGGCTCTCGCCGCAAGGAATCAAAAAAAACTATCTACGTTTTCTATCAGTTTTGATAATCCATTATACGATGAGCGGAAATACGCACTGGCAGTTGCCAAAAAATATCAAACAGAACACACCCTCTTTGAGGTTCAAACCGAAGATTTATTTTCCTGCGTTTCAGATGTTTTAGATTATCTGGATGAACCTTTTGCGGATTCATCTGCGCTGAATTTTTTTATTTTAGCCCGCCAAACACGGCAAAAGGTAGTTGCAGCATTATCCGGAGATGGTGCTGATGAAGTCTTTGCCGGCTATACAAAACACGTAGGACTTTTAAAGGCGGGGCAAAATTCATTGGTAAACAATATATTACGATTTTCACAGCCAATTCTAAGAAAATTACCGGCTAACCGAAATTCTTCTTTGGGAAGAATTTTATACCAAATAACCAAATACGCAGAAGGACTTCCGCTACCGGCAGCAGAACGTTATTTAGCTTGGTGCCGTATAGCTGCTCAACAAGAAGTAACCCAAATTCTTCAACCTAAATTCCAATCCCTAAATTCTAACGCAGCAATATTAAAAACTAAAATAACTGATAATCAGGACTTCAATGATATTTTAGCCGCAGATGTTCAGTTGGTTTTAGCCGGTGATATGCTGGTAAAAGCAGACTTAATGTCTATGGCAAATTCGTTAGAAGTGCGTGTGCCTTTTTTGGATTATCGAGTAGTAGAATTTGCTTTTTCGCTTCCGGCTAACTATAAGATTCAGGGCACTCAACGAAAGCGGATTTTGCAAGATACTTTTCGAGATTTATTACCTCCGGAATTATACAACCGCCCCAAACAAGGCTTTGAAGTTCCGCTAAGAGATTGGTTCTTAGGGCCATATCGCACAACTATTGAGAAAAATATCTTAAACAAAAATATAATTGAATCCCAAGGTATTTTTCAATATCCGGCAATAATGCGCCTTTGGAATAATATTTTACTCGGTAAAAACACCAAAGAGGACTGTACCTTGTGGGCATTTATCGTATTCCAACATTGGTATCATCGGTATATCAGCCAACCCTAATCCCAAAAAAATCGAAAGTATCCTAAGTAACAAATACTTTCGTTATGTAACTTCGCAGAATTATGCGAAAATTAACTTTATGGTTATTTGTCTGGTTTTTAGGAACCAGTTCTTGGACAGCTTTTACCCAGATACGGGACTGGTCCATTGATAATGACGGAAAACGAAAGTTCCGCTATATGCACGGCGACCCTACCAACACTCGTTGGTATGAGCTTGATAACCAGCTTACTGTATTTATTTCGGTTAATAAAGCCGAGCCTCGTGTAGAAACGGCCATAGCCGTTCGCGCAGGCTCTAAGCATGACCCAGAAACCAATACCGGCTTAGCCCATTATCTTGAACACATGTTATTTAAAGGTACGGATAAATTCGGAACAAGAAATTATACCGAAGAAAAAAAATACCTTGACGAAATCGAAAACCTCTACGAAAAATATAACCACACCACAGACCCAGAAAAACGAAAACAAATTTACCACCAAATCGACTCTATATCCAACATAGCCGCAAAAGTTGCCATCCCTAACGAATACGACAAAATGGTATCTGCCATAGGAGCTACCGGAACCAATGCCTACACCTCCTTTGAACAAACGGTTTATGTAAACAATATTCCCACAAACGAAATGGAACGTTGGCTAAAAATTGAAGGTGAACGCTTCCGAGCACCTGTACTCAGGTTGTTTCATACCGAATTAGAAGCCGTTTATGAAGAAAAAAATATCTCATTAGATAATGATAACCGGAGAGTGAATGAAGTAATGCTCGCAAACTTATTCAAAAACCACCATTACGGTACCCAAACAACTATCGGTACAGTAGAACACCTCAAAAATCCGTCATTATCCAAGATTAAAGAATACTTCCAAAAATACTATGTTCCCAATAACATGGCTATCATTATTTCCGGAGATGTTGACCCTGCAGCTACGATGGATTTAATCGAAAAGAATTTTGGCTGGATGACCCCTAAACCAATTGAACCCTACAAATTCAAGCCGGAAGATCCTATTACCAGCCCTATTGTTAAAACCGTTTCCGGCCCTGATGCAGAATCAGTATTATTAGGTTTTCGCCTACCCGGCATCGGAAAAGATGATTATTACGGCCTAACGTTTATTGATGCATTACTATCCAACTCTACTGCCGGCCTCATTGACCTCAACTTGGTTCAACAACAAAAAGTGCTTTCCGCAGCCTCCTTTATTTGGGATTTACAAGATTATTCCATCCATTTTTTACAAGGAAAACCCAGAAAAGGCCAAGATTTAGCCGAAGTATCTAAACTATTATTAGACCAACTCGAAAAAATCAAACAAGGCCAATTTGAAGAGCGACTAATGAAAGCCGTTTTGAAAAATATGATGATTGAGCGCACACGCTCTTTCTTAGAAAATAAAGGCCGGATATACGCCTTAGTAGATGCCTACACCTCCGGCAGAGGCTGGGAAAACTATTTAGCTACCTATGATTATATGCAACGCTATAACAAAGATAAAATCATGGAAATAGCGAAAAAATATTACGGACAAAACTATGTGATGGTGATTAAAAAGAATGGCCCTAAAGACGAAATTGTAAAAGTTCCCAAACCCGAAATCACACCACTTCCCGTAAACCGTGAAGAACAATCCAGATTTACCGCAGAAATATTTGAAAAAACACCCGCTGCTATAAAGCCGGAGTTCATAAACTATAAAACAGACATTGTAACCGATAAAACCCAAAAAGGAATCCCTATATTATACAAGAAAAATGACGAAAATAATCTGTTCAACCTATATTATATCTTCGATTTAGGCAAAAACCACGACAAAAAGTTGGCCTTTGCTATCAAATATTTGGAATATTTAGGTAGCGGAACAATGTCTGCCGAGCAGTTTAAAATGAAAATGTATGAGTTAGCTTGTGATTTTGGTGTATCCAGCACTGATGACCAAAGTTACGTTTACCTTCGCGGGCCGGAAGATTCTTTTGAAGAAGCCCTAAAACTATTTGAAGGTCTCTTAGCTAACCCCAAACCAGATGAAGCAGCACTCAAAAACTTAGTAGAAGGCGAACTAAAACGCCGAACCGACCTAAAACTCAATAAAGGAGCTATTCTGCAACAAGCTATGATGAATTATGCTGCCTATGGCTCCAAAAGCCCATTTACAGACATCTTAAAAGCCGAAGAATTAAAAACACTTACCGCCGCCGAATTAATTACCAAAATCAAGCAACTAACTACCTTTCAGCATCGTATCCTTTACTTTGGGCAAAATTCCGTAGAAAAAGTACGGGATTATATGAATAAATACCACCAAACCCCTGCAACCTTAACACCTCTCCCCAAAGCAACTACCTATGTGCGCCAAGATATGACCAACCCAAGTGTTATATTTGTTAACTACGAAATGGTTCAGGCAGAATTATTATGGGTTTACAAAAGCAAAGACTACACCCCCGAATTAGTGCCCACCGTTTCAATGTATAATGAATATTTCGGAAGCGGAATGTCATCAGTAGTATTCCAAACCATCAGAGAAGCCAAAGCCCTTGCCTACTCAACTCGGTCTGTGTTTAGAATACCCACCAAAAAAGAAGACCCATTCTACAACATTGCCTATGTAGGTACACAAGCAGATAAAATGAATGATGCCTTCAACGCTATGGAAGAACTTCTAAACGGAATGCCTCTCGTTGAAAAAAATTACCAAATCGCCAAAGCCTCTCTCAAAAACCAATTAGAAACAAATAGAATTATCAGAGAAGATGTTCTGCTCAACTTTGAAAACGCTAAAAAACTCGGCCTTGACTACGATATTCGTGAAAAAATCTATGCTGCCTTAGACGGTATGAGACTAAACGATATTCATAAATTCCAAGAAGAGTATGTTTCTAAAAAACCTTACACACTCTTGGTACTTGGGTCGAAAGATCGTGTTGATATGAAAAAATTGAACCAATACGGGAAAGTAACCGTTTTAACCTTAGAAGAAGTCTTTGGTTATTAAAAAATGGCAAAAACAATTATTAAAATAACCCCAAACGGATCTATCCGAGTAGAGGGGGACTTTACCTTAGTTGATGGTGAGGGCAAAGAATTTGGCTTAGCCGGTAGAACATCAGTTTATCTGTGCCGATGCGGGTTGTCTAAAATAAAACCTTTTTGTGATGGCAGCCACAAGGGTCATTTTTTCGATGCAGGTACAGCTTTCGACTTAGCACCCCCAAAATCTTGACCTCTTTTTCTCGCCTTAAAGCCTGCTACCTCTTGGTAGTAGGCTTTTTTTCAATATTTTATGAATAGTTTTAATGGAGCTTTATCACTCATTCCAGATGAGTATTTGCAACCTACCTATCCTGTAATGGAAACTTTTTACAGCCTGCAAGGAGAAGGATATTGGAGCGGCAGTGCTGCTTTTTTTATCCGATTAGCCGGCTGTGATATCCAATGCTTTTGGTGTGATGTACAAGAATCATGGGAACAAAATACCTACCCAAGCCGAACAGTCAAACAAATATTACAAGAAATACTTGAAAATAAAGCAGATAGAGTCGTTATTACCGGAGGTGAGCCAACCCTCCACAACCTTACTCCACTAACAAAAGCCTTACAAACAGCTAACCTTAAAGTACACTTAGAAACCGCCGGAAACCATGAAATCACCGGTTTTTTTGACTGGGTTTGCCTTTCTCCCAAGAAGTTTTGTCCCGTTTTAGCCCAAAACTATCCACTTGCTAATGAACTAAAAATAATCGTTCGGAATCAACATGACCTCGAATGGGCAGCCAACCAAGCTGAATATTGCACACCTAAAACCCTCAAATATCTACAGCCTGAATGGACTAATTTTGAAAAGGCAATCCACTGGATTATTCCCTATATCCAACAAAACACCGGCTGGAAACTCAGTTTACAAATACATAAATACCTAAATATCAGATGATTTTATATTGTACTTCCTTCTAATTCACATTGAATTTTTGGTTATGGCCCGAAAAATACGATGAAATTCTTAGTAATAAGGAGTAATTTTACGATTAAAGAAAGCCATAGTTCCTTGATTGACAACAATACATCAACGAGAAACCATAACCTTCATACTTTCTGAACTATAATCCCCCAAAAACAGCAAAAAGTATTAGCAGATCTTGTTGATATTATTTTTTGTATTGAAAATAAATTAGTTAGAAAAAACAGATAGTTTTATCTGGTTGGAGGTTTACCTTTGCATATTATTTTTGAGTTTGGAGGTTTAGTGGATACTTATCGCGATCAGTCTGAGGTATATTCTTTAAAAATCAAAGCCGGTAAAAGGACATATTTGTTTGATGTTCGTTCAACAAAAGGTCAGGATTATTACATAACGATTACAGAACGCCACCGGAATAGTCAAGGAGACGGCTTTGAAAAACAAAAGATTTTTTTGTATAAAGAAGACTTCAATAAGTTTGTACATACACTCAATCAGGTAGTTTCGTATGTAAAAGAAGAACTCCTGCCGGATTACGATTTTGAAGAATACGACAGACTTCGCCGTTCAGGAGAAGATGAATATGATTAATATTTTTGCCTATGAAAGTTTGGGGAATCAAAAAAAACTTTTTAGCTATTGAGCCAGAATACTCTGATATTGACCGTTCTACAGTAGCAATTCAATCTTTTCCGTATGAGCATACGTCCTCTTATCACAAAGGTTCTGCCCGTGGGCCGGAGGCTATTATCAGCGCATCTCGGTTTGTGGAACTTTATGACGAAGAGTTAGACTGGGAGTTATACCGCGAAGTCGGAATCTGCACCTTAGCTCCCTACAATTTTCGGGGAAAAAAAGATACCGAAGCTATGCAGTTCATCACCCAAAAAACGATTGAACTGCTCAAAAAAAATAAGTTTATCGTTTCGTTAGGTGCGGAGCATACTGTAACCTACGGAATTGTGCGGGCATTTCAGCAGCATTTGTATCCCAATTTTTCCATTCTGCAAATAGATGCTCATTCAGATTTACGGGCATCTTACCAAGACAACCCTTGGAGCCATGCCTCCGTTATGGCTCGATGCCGAGAATTAGACCTACCGATTACACAGGTAGGCATCAGAGCACAATGTATTGAAGAAAGTATTATTTGCAAAGAAGACCCGGACGTTCACACTTTTTATGCACACCAAATTGATGAAGATGAAAAATGGGTCAAGAAAGTATTAAAAACCTTACAACCATGTGTTTATATTACCATTGATGCAGATGGTTTTGACCCGTCAGTAATTCCTTCTGTGGGTACTCCTGAGCCTAACGGTCTTAACTGGAAACAAGTACTCCGCTTGCTTAAAAAAGTAGCCAAAGAAAAACAAATTATCGGTTTTGATGTCGTAGAAGTATTGCCACGTGCCGAAGACACCATCTCAGAATACACCTTAGCTAAGCTGATTTACAGACTGTTAGGCTATATCTACAAAAACAAAACAGATTTTTCCGTAAGCTCATCTGATTCGTCTTCTGTATGATACTTTCTACACTGCTAATTGGAGATATTGTAACCCAAGGAGGAGTAGAGTTAGTTTGCCGGTTATTGCCGGGTATTCGCCAAAAGTTTAAGCTAAACTTTATTGTTGCTAACGGCGAAAATATGCATGAAGGCAAAGGATTTAACGAGCCGCAAGTAAAGCTATTATTAAATGCTGGCGTTGATGTAGTTACCGGCGGAGACCATTCTTTTGATAAGCATCTTATATTTCCTTTTATGGCAAAAGAGCCGCGTTTATTACGTCCCTATAACTATCCGCCGGGAGTTCCAGGTAGAGGATATGGAATTTATCCAATAGAGAATAGTTCCTATTCAGCAGCCGTAATCAATATGCGTGGCCAAGCTTTCTTTACCAGCCCAATACAATGTCCATTCAGAACCATTGACCAGTTATTGCCGGAAATTGTCCCTAAGACACCCATAATCATCATTGATTTTCATGCGGAGGCTACGGCTGAAAAGTACGCCTTTGCATGGCACTTACACGATCGGGTGAGCGTAATTGTAGGCACTCATACACACGTGCCTACGGCAGATGCCCAAATATTTCCGGGTGGAATGGGATACATCACAGACTTAGGCTTTACCGGCCCGCATCACTCCGCAATAGGAATGGACATAGAAACATCCATTAACCGAAACCTATTGCAGATTCCCCAAAAATACAAACCCGCCGAAGAAGGCCTCCGGCTAAACGCCTGCCTATTCAAAATTCAAGCACAAACCGGAAAATGTGTTTATGTAGAGCAAATATCATTTCCAGAATACGAACGAAATAAAACCTAAAATACGGATAGAAAATAAATTAAAGCCTGAAAATTTTCTCATAATAGATGTATTTTTTTCTGGTAAGCAAAAAAATTCTTATCATTGTATTAAATTTCATGCGAATCCCATGAGCCGAAAATTAAATCCGGAAAGTTTGATGATGTCTTATGGATACAAACCGGAACTATCCGAAGGATCTATAAAGTGCCCGATATTTCAAACTTCAACCTTTGTTTTTAAAAGTGCAGAAGAAGGTAAGTCTTTTTTTGAAGTAGCATACGGTCTTCGCCAGCCAAATGCAGGAGAAGAATTAGGCTTGATTTACAGCCGAATTAACAACCCTGATTTAGAGATTTTAGAAAACCGACTAACACTCTGGGACGAAGCGGAAGACTGTGCTGTCTTTGAAAGCGGAATGTCTGCTATCACCACAGTATTATTGGAGTTTTTAGCTCCCGGCGACCTATTACTCACCAGCAACCCACTTTATGGAGGAAGCGACCACTTCATCAAAAAAATACTCCCCAAATTTGGTATCCAAGTAATATCATTCACCGTTGGACAATGCAAAGAAGAGGTCATCGAAATTGTGAATCAAAGCGGTAATGCCGCAAAACTTGCCCTGATTTATGTAGAGACTCCCGCAAACCCAACAAACGACCTTATTGATATTCAATGCAGTAAAGAAATAGCACGCCATTTTTCCACACCGGAAAAAGAAGTATATCTCGCCGTAGATAATACCTATATGGGGCCTCTATGGCAGCACCCTCTCAAACACGGTGCTGATTTGGTTCTTTATTCTGCCACAAAATATATCGGGGGGCATAGTGATGTTATCGCCGGAGCTTGCTTAGGCTCAAAAAAATTAATCAAAAGAGTGAAAGGTCTCCGAACCTTTTTGGGAAATATGGCAAGCCCAAATACCGGCTGGCTACTCCTGCGTAGCCTCGAAACACTTAAAGCCAGAATGGATATTCATGCAGCAAACGCAAATCATGTAGCGAATTTCCTGAGTAATCACCCAAAAATCGAAAAAGTGTATTTCTTAGGAAATATTACCCAAAAAGATACAGAACAATTTACTATCAAACAAAAGCAGTGCCTTTCCAATGGCGGTATGATTTCTTTTGATATTATTGGAGGCGAAAAAGAGGCTTTTCAATTCTTAAATTCCCTGAAGCTCATCAAATTAGCCGTTAGCCTCGGCAGTACAGAGAGTTTGGCAGAGCACCCCGCCACAATGACCCATGCAGATGTTGATGCCGCACTAAAAAAACAACTTTCTATTTCCGAAAAAATGATACGTCTTTCTGTTGGAATAGAAAACTACGAAGATATTATCTACGACATATCTCAAGCATTAGATTCAATTTCGTAATTGTGCCCCAAAATAGCTGGATTCTTGCAGATCCATTTTCTGATTGGCTTCCCCAAAAATTAGCGGATATTGGTATTTCGTTATGGGATTTTTCTTCAAAATCACCGGCATTCATCGAAGAAAAACTCACAGATGCCGAAGGCTTAATTTTAAGCAGTAAAATAAAACTAAGTGCTTCATTATTAGAGAAAAGTAAATCTCTGCGATATATTATTCGTGGAGGGTCTGGTTTAGAAAATATAGATGTTTCTGCTGCTAAGAAACAAAATATCCGTGTAATTTCTCTGCCGCAAGGAAACCGCGATGCCGTTGCCGAACACGCCGCAGGGATGTTACTTATGCTACTCAATAATTTACAACGTTCTGATAGTGAGGTTCGTAACTTTTTATGGAATCGAGAGCAAAACAGAGGATCTGAATTGTGGAATAAAACCGTAGGTATCATCGGCTTTGGAAATACCGGCAGTGCTTTTGCAAACCGGCTAACAGGCTTTGGGTGCCGCATTATTGCTTACGACAAATATAAAACCGGAATAGACAACCCTTGGGTTGAACAAGTGAGCTTAGAAACCTTGCAGCAACATACTGACATCCTAAGTTTTCACGTTCCACTAACATCAGAAACTTATCATTTGGGAAATAATTCATTTTGGGATAAGTTTGCCAAGAAAATATGGGTGATTAATCTATCTCGCGGTGCCGTAATTGACACAGCCGCTTTATTGCAAAACTTAAAAGCCAATAAAATAGCGGGAGCAGCATTAGATGTTTTGGAAGATGAACCATTAACCAACCTAACGGAACAAAAACAAACTCTTTATCAACAGCTTTTTACGCAAAACGTGGTACTCAGCCCGCATATTGGCGGATGGTCTTTTGAATCAAAAGAACGTATATCAAAGCTGATTATTGCAGAAGTAGCGCAGCTATATGCTAAACTGCTGTAAAAGTTGATATGTAACTCTGGTCTTTTCTGTACCCCAAAAATAAAAAAATCTGTATTTTTATCTAAAAAATTAAGAGGTTGTTTAAAATTTATTTTTTTATTCTGTTAAGCATAATTCTAATCATAGCTAAGTGCACAAAGCTTGTACTGCATTCGGGGTGGAATTCATAGTCATTAACCAATCTTCGTTGAAAACCAAGCCATCCAAAAGTTCGTTCAACTATCCATCTCTTGGGTAAGACATTAAATCCACTAATTCCTGCCACTTTTTTTACAATTTCCAAAGTGTAATTCAAACTTTTTAAAATCCATTCAGCTAAGTTACCGGTATAACCTTGATCTGCCAATATTTTTGTCAATCTAGGGTACTTATATCTTAATTCTTCAAGAACATATTTAGCTCCTTCTCTGTCCTGAATATCAGCGTTATGAATCACAATAGCTATAATAAATCCGAATGTGTCAGTAATAATATGTCTTTTTCTTCCTTTAATTTTCTTGTTTCCGTCATAACCGTTTGATAACGAGAAAGAACAAGTTTTAACAGTTTGACTATCAATTAATCCAAGACTTGGTGAAACATGTTTTCCTTTTTCCTTTCTTAACTTATCACGCAAAAAATCATGTATTTCTTCAATAAGCCCTTCTGCTGTCCATTTTCTGAAATAATAATAAACGAGTTGCCACTTAGGGAAATCTTTAGGCAGCAATCTCCATTGAACACCAGTTTTGGTGATGTACAATAATGCGTCTACAATACATCTTAAAGGATGCTTTCTTTTCCTGTTATCATTTACTATTTTTTCAATAGCTTCGTACTGAATATCAGTTAGGTTGGTTGGGTAGGCTTTCATACTTGCTTAATTATCTGATTAATAATCAGCAATATACAAATAAATATGTATTTAACCATGTGATATTAAATAATTTAACAATTTTTACACCATTTTTAAACAACCTCTAAGTTTAACACTAAAATTTAGGCGTAACTTTGGGACAATACCGGCGGCAAAAGTCCATAGGTTAATTGTATGATAAAAAGATCTATATTTCTGATTATAGGCGCGTTATGTATCTTTCGCGTAGCTGCTCAATCACCGTATTGCACAAGTAACACACGTTTTACCGAATTACCGTTTTTTAGTGCAACAGACATTATTTCAGACACCGGTGTAGTTTACGGGTCAGCTCTAAGCTATCAAGGAAACACCCAAATCTTAAAGTTAAATATATTTTACCCGAATTTAGCCCTTGATACTTTTTCAAAACGACCGCTCATCGTTTTATTACATGGTGGCGGCTTCATAAATGGAACTTTAAAAGGACTTAATAACGAGTGTATTGAATTTGCGAAGCGCGGCTTTGTCGCTGCTACCGTAGAATACCGGCTGGGTTGGAACTACGGAACATCTGGCTGCGGCGGAGATCCCGCTTCTCAACGCTTAGCCGTATATCGAGGAATACAAGACGAGCACGCTGCCATCCGATATTTAGTAGCTAATGCCAACACTTACAAAATTGACACCGCATGGATATTTGCCGGCGGTAATAGCGCGGGCTCTTTTGCCTCTGTTAATTTGGCCTTTGTGAGCCAACAAGCTATGAACATCGCTTATCCAGACTTACAGCAAACATTAGGAGACATAAATGCATCCGGAAACTCTTTGACGAATACTTTTTCCCTAAAAGGTCTTTATCACAACTGGGGCAGTATTTTAGATATAAATGCAATCAACAGCAACAACGCTATACCGTTAGTGGGCTTTGCCGGCGACCAAGATAATATTTCACCCATTGATTCAGGATATTGGAGAGGCTGTACCAACTATACCTTGACTTGGGGATCAAGAGCTATCTACAATAAACTCACCTCTTTTGGAGTATGTGCCGACCTAAGTGTGCAATTAGGCAGCGGACACGGCGTTTGGAAAGATACCCCTGCACAAGACTTATTCAGAATTCAACGGGCTACCTGCTTTTTTAAAAGTTTATTTTGTAATACCTGCGCTACAAGTTATCTTACTGATAGCATCCCTGCAAACTGCTCTATGAATACCACCAGCATTGAATCTGGATATTCCACCCAAACAACTAAAATTTTTCCAAACCCATTTTCAAACAAAATCATATATCAAAATTCTGGTGCAAAACAAGTTTCATTCAAATTATTGAATAGCCTTGGGAGTATTGTTTGGAAAGGAAATCATATTGAACAGCAGGACTTCTCGGCACTGCCTTCAGGTATTTATTTCTTAGAAATCGAAGACTCAAATCATAAGCAAGTCGTTAAGTTAGCCAAATAGAATTAAAACAGAACTACCTCGGAATATACCGGATAGACCGCTGCTTGATATTAATTTCTTGTATTTTTGGCTGCTTAATTCTTATTCGTGATGAAAGATGTTTTTATTTATGATGCCTGCAGAACTCCAATAGGGAAGCATGGTGGTAGTTTATCTTCGGTTCGGCCTGATGATTTATTGGCGTTAGTGCTTCGGGCATTGGTTCAGAGGAATCCAAACTTGCCCTTAGATTTATTAGAAGATGTTTATGCCGGTGATGCCAATCAATCCGGTGAAGACAATCGAAATGTAGCCCGAATGGCATTGTTGTTGGCTGATTTACCGATAACGTCCGGAGGTGTAACCCTAAATCGTTTATGTGCTTCCGGTTTAGAGGCCGTATCTGCTGCATATCGTGCTGTAGCCTGCGGTGAAGGCGATTTATTTTTTGCCGGTGGCGTAGAAAGCATGACCCGTGCCCCATACGTTTTATCTAAATCAGAAACGCCTTTTGGCAGAAATTCAATGCTTTTTGACACAACTATTGGCTGGCGTTTTACAAACCCCGAGTTAGCAAAACGTTTTTATCCCTATTCTATGGGAGAAACCGCCGAGAATTTAGCCGAAAAATACCAAATTTCAAGAACTGCCCAAGATGAATTTGCCTATCATTCTCAACTAAAATATCAGCAAGCTCACCAAACCGGAAAATTTGATGCAGAAATCATCCCTGTATTAATTCCTCAAAAAAAAGGAAACCCTATTTCGTTTGACAAAGATGAACATCCGCGTTTGGCTACGGTAGAACAACTGGCTGCATTGCAGCCAGCTTTTAAAAAAGGAGGTACCGTAACTGCCGGAAACTCTTCCGGTATCAATGACGGTTCGGCTGCTCTTGTTATTGGTAGTGAACAGCTGTACAAAGAATTTGGAATGAAGCCATTAGCTCGTTTTGTAACGGCGGCTGTTTCCGGAGTCAGTCCAGACATCATGGGAATTGGCCCTGTGCCGGCCACCCAAAAAGCCCTAAAACGTGCCGGAATATCCGCAGCAGACTTAGACTTAGTAGAACTCAATGAAGCCTTCGCAGTTCAAAGCCTAGCCTGCTTGCAGGAACTAAATATTGACAGCCAAAAAGTCAATGTAAATGGCGGAGCTATTGCTCTGGGGCACCCATTGGGTTGCTCCGGTGCCAGAATTATCGGTACATTAGCACATGAACTCCATCGGAATCCTAACTTCCTGTACGGCTTAGCAACCCTGTGTGTAGGTGTAGGACAAGGCCAAAGCGTTATCTTAGAGCGCGTTTAGAATATCAGCCTTTAAATCTTTAATATCTTCAATGCCAACAGAAAGCCTGATCAGAGAATCTGTTAGGCCGGCTTTCAGCCGTTCTTCCTTAGGTATTGAAGCATGGGTCATGGTTGCCGGATGGCCGACTAACGACTCTACGCCTCCCAAACTTTCTGCCAAAGTAAAAAGATGTGTAGAGGTTAAAAATTTCATAGCGGCTTCGGTGGTATCGTCTTTTAGCGTAAAAGAGATCATACCGCCGAAGTCTCTCATTTGAGTTTTGGCTACTTCGTGGCCTTGATGAGTAGTTAGTCCGGGGTAATATACACGCGAAACTTTTGGATGATTGCTCAACATTTCGGCAATAGCACGTGCGTTTTCACAATGCCGCTGCATACGCACACATAAGGTTTTCAAGCCTCTGAGAACTAAAAAACAATCCTGAGGACTGGGAACAGCACCACAACTATTTTGCAAAAATTGTAATTGCTCCGCTAATTCAGTGTTATTAGTTAGCAATGAACCCATTACAACATCGCTATGTCCGGCTAAATATTTAGTAACCGAGTGCATCACTATATCTGCGCCCAAGTCTAATGGATTTTGAAGATATGGCGAAGCAAATGTATTATCTACTACCGTTAAAATATTTTTCTGCGCAGCTATACTGGTAATTTTCTTAATATCAATAACATTAAGTAATGGGTTTGTGGGTGTTTCGACCCAAAATAGTTTTGTTTTGGGCGTAATTGTTTGCCGAACGAGTTCTAAGTCGTTCATTGGAACGAAGTGGAAGCGTATTCCATAGCGTTGAAATACGCGGACAAATAGGCGGTAAGTGCCTCCGTACAGGTCGTTGGTTGCAATAACTTCATCTCCTGGGTTTAATAGCTTGATTACGGCATCTATGGCACCCATTCCGGAGCTAAAGCAGAGTCCAAATTGGGCATTTTCGAGTGCAGCTAATGCTTTTTGTAAGGCAGCTCGGGTAGGGTTTTGCGTCCGGGCATACTCGTAGCCCTTATGTTTGCCGGGAGCTTCTTGCGCATAGGTTGATGTTTGGTAAATCGGAGTCATTACGGCTCCTGTTAGTGGATCCGGCTCAACACCGGCATGAATTACCTTAGTTCCAAATTCCATATTTTGATGATAGTATTAATAATGTAGCTTAATGATAAAAATATCCGTTTTCAACCGGCAAAGTTAGCGGCTTTTATCTCTTATTTATCACGTAAAAACGATATAGTTTTATAGTAAAACTTCGTTTTTGAGGCATTATTTTTCGGTAGTTTTATTCGGTTGTATTTTAGTGGGAATATTTAACGCCGTGAGTACACATAACAGTGGCTCAATTGGCAATCTAAACCGTCCGTCTGCCCAACCTACAGCGGTAGCGGCAAAATGAAGCACGATAATTACCAAGATAAAATGACTTATCAAAGGCTGCTGAGAAATCGTTTGAAAATATTTTACTATTGTGAGAAGCCAAATTCCGGAAACAACAACTTGCATCGCTGCAAAAATTATACTAATTATCTTATTATGAGTAATTTGAAAAGAGGTTTCGTATCCTAATCCAGATAGTTGCTGAAAGATAACTTCTATCAGCCAGATACAAAAGCCTAATGGATTTTGAAATACCAGTTCTATAAACGTTGTTGTTATCGGGATACTGATTATTTCTGTTTCTTGGGTGCAATACGTAGCGGAATATGTTTTGATGGTTTTATCCGGATAATTTTTGCAGGCGATAGAATCTGCAGCTACAAAGGTAATTGCATCATCACGTTGGTTTTCTCCAACAAGCCAAGCCGAAAAGCCACCTACCCTGCCATAATAAGCATTTGTTTCAATGAGTGTTGATAAACCTAACTTTCCGGTTATTGTGTAGTAACGAATGCTCCAAGGTAATAACATCAAAATAGGCAAACAGATTACAGCTAAGGCTACCGTTATTTTCCTTCTGTAAATCATTAAACCTGAAATACTTATCGTAATTATCGGGAGATATGCCAGTGCTATTGGTTTCACATAAAAGAGTAAAGTTGCCAGAATGACAGTGATAACTCCGTATTTAACTTTATCTTGTCGGTGATATTTTGCCCAGAACCATATTACCCAGCAAATTCCCCAGATACCTAAAATTTCGCTTAATAATAAATTGGAAAACACAATCGGCATTGGCAGCAGGATAAATAACCAAGCTGCTTTTCGCGCTGCTTTTGGCGGCAGATATAAAGAAACTGCTTTATACAGTATAATAGCAGATGTAAACACCAAAATATGCTGAAGCAATAAAACTACAAATGGGCTGAAAAAACCCATTATTAGAAATATTGGATAACCCGGAAGCCTCTGTATATCAGCAATTAACGGTTCAAAAAAAGATTGGCTGAATGTTCCTGATTTCCATAAGTTTTTGGCTATTGTCAGGTAGAATACAGAGTCATCCTGATAAATATCAGCCGTTCGGTTAGCTTGGATGAACGTAACTCCATGCAATACTATTGCTATGCAGAAAACTACCCAACCTAACCGAAACCTTGCTGCTGCCATAGCTTAACCTATTGTTAGGAAGACTATTATTCGCAATGAATTAGCTGACAATAAGTGCTTTACTGTAGTTAGCAAAAACGGTGCTGTATTTCGATGATGTTTTCTAAGCGAAAACAAGCATCGTAGAAGTTTGGTTGATGTGCCCTACGTAAGACTCTCCATAAGTAGAGAAACCGATAGTAGGGATTTCGTTAAATAGAGTGGCGTAACTTGCCTCTTGTTTTTTTGCCCTAAGTTCCAAGGTTCTCAGGATACAATGAAAGTTAAAAAGACAAGCGATTGGGCCAAATTCTGCGATTTTTGCGTTTAAATCTCTCCGTGTGTCTTGTACAATATCTCGGGATTGAAGCAGCGAGAGTTCCATTCCTTCTAATACTTGGCAATAGAAGCAGACGGCTTGTTCTTGAATTTGTTGTGGACTTCTGACGTATGGGTCTCCGTCAGAGACTAAGCCTAAGGGATTGCTCATAAAGAAGTCCGACAAGTTTTCTGGGTTTGTTCCGATTGCTTCGGCATACGCTACTGTGGCGGGTTTTCCGTTAAATTCTAATACCTTTCGGCTCGCTTCATCAACTTTGGTAGCTGTTAAAACGGGTTCGCAGATGTCAAAACTTTGGGTTTTAAGGACTTCAAAACGAGTAGCTGCCTTAAACACAGCTAATACGCTGGCATTTTTGTGTGCAAAGCCATTTGCAAAGATATAGGTCTCTTTAAATTGTAGGTCATCACCGGACGAACCACCTATAATTGTGATATTGGTTAAATCACCAAGCTTATCCATCACTTTTTCTTCCCCAAGGCTCATTCCGTCAGTAAAAATAAAACCCCCGTATTGAGCGAAATCAAGGTCGCCAAACGAAGTACCAAAATGTTGTTCTATTAATCCAACAGACTTACTAACAGATGGTTCTGAACTTATATTTTCGATTACGGTAACGAATACATCTTCAAAAATAGTGTTATCAGCAGCTAAGGCCACAAGGGAGTGTTGTCCCATATATCCGGTAGAGAGTTCTCCGGCAGTAGTGCAGCCAAAAGTTTCTGCTTCTGGAAAGGCTATTTTCATTGCCAATGCAAGTTCTGTCTGCGGATATATCATGGATGAAAAGTACATTACCAACTTTGGGTTTTGGCAGCCGGATAGCTTTCTTTTAACTTCTGCAACAGCTTCGATAACAGTCGGACGCTGCGAAAATCCTGTAGAAACACGCATATTTTTTAATTTTAATTTCTGATTTTTAAATAGCTACACCTAATTCTTTTGCAATTAACAGTAGTTTATGAATAATAACTGGGTCATCAGAGGAAGTCTCTGTAAATTTATTTACGTTAATTCCTTTGAGTAATAATTTGGTTCGGGTAACGCCCACCAAAAGTGGATTTCCTTTAGATCTTTTCAGAATGATTGTATCTATCATTTGCTTAATATTGCCTCTTGCGATATTTTCCATAAAGTTAGTTGGTTATTGTTAAGTTATTCTGATTCCGATTACTAAAATGTCATCTGTTTGCGGGCGCTGGCCTCTCCAGTCGTCTAATGTGCCGGTGATTTTTTGGCTTTGTTCAGCCATTGCATCTTGAGCTATTCCGGTTAAGAGTTTCATAAATCGGTTACGGGAGAATTTTCTATTATGTGGTCCACCGAATTGGTCTGTAAAGCCGTCTGAGAGCATATAAAGGCAATCTCCCGGCTCTGTATAAACCTCTAAGTCAGTAAAATGAACATCTTTGAAATCATGTGGGTTGCCGCTGATTTGGATTCTATCGGTATCTATTTTGATAATTTCTCCTTTTCGTTGCATCCAAACCGGCCTTCTGGTGCCGGAAATAAATATTTTACTGATGTTACGCAATATTAAGTAGTATTTTTAAGACTTGGTGTTAATAAATGCTGTAATTCTTCCTTTGCTTTTCGTAGTGCTACTATGTTCAAATAATTTTTCAGTGCAAAATGACTTTTGTTTTTTCTTACTTTCAGTAATTCAAACCGATTAAACGCTGTCAGCGAAGCAATGAAATGACTTTTTTGTGTTGTTATTGTGCGTGTAGGTGATTTGGCAAACGAAGCATTGCTCTTGATGGATTTGTGATACTCTTCTACTTTCCATCGTTTGTGATAGATTGCAGTGATTTGCTCGTATGACAAATTTAAGTCGTTAGAAGCCAGATAGAGCGCAGCAGTATCATTCTCGTTTGTGAAAATTTGGCATGCAATGAGAATTGGGAAATCCAACTGCTCAACCCACACCACCGCAGTGCGCCCTTCCGGCTTCAGGGACTTAATACTTGTGTAACGACCGTTTTGCTTATCATCCAGTGTCAAGGCAACTTTCCGATTTGACTTGAGAGCAAAAATAAATTTCCCGTTGTGTTTTTGAGCAATGAATTTCATGTTCTCGCTGTTGCCGAACCAACTATCTGAAAGTACATATTCAAAATCTAAATTCCAAAAAGCATGGTTCACCATTTTTCGAAACAGTTCATTTTTTCCAATGCGGCTTTTTCTCACCTGCTTGCCTTTTGCATTCACTGTTTTAATTGGCTTGGTAATAAATTCTACTCCCGCTGGAACACTCATCTCATTGCTGTGATACAATGCAGTGAGCATAGCAACTCCTTTTACATTTCTTCTACTGGCGTGATCAAAATGCCAGCAGATTAATTCGTTTTCATCCGTGTATGGTTTGCCTTCTATGGTTTCATCTATGATTAGAACGGCATCCTTGCTCCTGATTTCATAGCAAAGTGGTTTGGCGCGCTTCCATAAATATTCTTCATTCAAATTTCCACTCGATAAAAGTCGTGTGAATCTATCATGGCTGAGGCTGCCTTCCATCAGTAAAGATATTCCCGTGCAGGTTACTTGTCCCTGATATATCATCAGAGATTGTTGGTATAGGTCGGCTATGTTTTCAACATTCATACAGCTAAATTAATGATATCCTTGCGTAACATCAGTATTTTATTTTGTTTTGGTAAAAACAAACAAACGCTAATATCAATTCCTTCTGAAACAATTTCTCCTTGGCTATTCAGGGATTGATAAACTGCAACTCTAAGGTGGTTAAGTAGTTCCGAAGGTCTTAGAAACGGGTTTGCTTGATAAATTTGGTTTAGGAAATTTGCGCCAAGCATTGAAAGCATAGCTCCGGGGACGCCATGTCCTGTGCAATCTGCTACGGCAAGCATTAGGCTGTTTTTGTCTCCCCCAAACCAATAAAAATCGCCGCTTACAATATCACGAGGTAAATTTAGGATAAAAGAATCCGGAAAAATTTCTTGCAGCATATTTTTATGCGGCAAAACAGCGTGTTGTAAGCGTAAGGCACTGTAAATGCTATCCGTTAAATCACGATTGGCATCGGCTAATTCCTTAGATTTATGCTCCAATGATGCTGTTCTTTCTGTAACTAAATCTTCTAAGTTTTTGTAAACCATAGCATTATCTATAGATATTGCCCCTTGTGCAAGAAATAGTTTTAAAAATTCTTGTTTATTAGTGTCAAAAAAATCAGTTTTTGTGGCGTGTTCGAGGTATAGGCAGGCTATAAAGTGGCCGTAGTTGGACATTGGAGCAGCATAGATGCTGCGAACTTTTCTACTGGCAATGGTTCCTAAGGATGACCAGTCCCCAATGCGCCAAGCATTTTTCAGCACACAAGTATTTTGGGTAGCAATCACGCTATTGATAAGTTCAAAAGGAATTGTCTCAAAATCAGACGAGAAAGAGGGTTCTCCGTCTATGATTTTACATTTAATAGAAAGGGATTCATTCGGGTTTGTGAATATAATTGCGCCGGATTCTGCGCCGATACTTTTTATTGCATTGGAAAGCAATAGCGGGATGAGTTTATAGGGGTCTATTTCTGCTGATAATTGCCTTCCAACTGTGTTTAAATCCCCTAATATTTTAATCTGTGCTTCTAACTGTTTATTAGTAAGATAGCTTTTGATGGCTTCTCTAACCGTTAAGAGTAAGTCTTTTTCTTCCCATGGTTTTGGGATGTAGCGATATAGTTTAGCTTGGTTTAAGGCTCGGCCTACGGAGTCTGCGCTTGCTTGGCCGGTCAGCATTATTTTTTGGGTTTGTGGAATCTTTTTGTGTGCTTCAATTAAAAATTGATCGCCTTTCATACCTGGCATTAACTGGTCTGAAATTATTACCGGAATATTACTATCCCCGCCTTGCGTTAATTCATCAATAATTTCTAAGGCTTCTTCGCCGCTTTGGGCGATTTCAAAAGAGCAATCTTCTCCCAGCCCAAATCTAAGCTCTTGTTCTAAACTTTGTAGAACTGTTATTTCGTCATCAACACACAGGATTGTTAGTTTAGCCATAATTTCGGAGCTATTTTTCGAGTAGCGTGTCTATTTCTTTTAAGATACTAAGTTCGTCCCAAGGTTTGCGAATAAATCTATCTAAGTGGGCCTCTTTAAATGCTTTATCAACAGAGGCTTGGTCTGCAT
The DNA here is from genome assembly GCA_026932145.1 of Bacteroidia bacterium. Lineage (NCBI taxonomy): Bacteria > Pseudomonadati > Bacteroidota > Bacteroidia > Bacteroidia bacterium. Next base: position 27,202 of record JAIXKT010000054.1, on the reverse strand, counting down.
AACCTGAAAGCATGATTATTTTTGCATTAGGTAGTTTTTTACGTGTTTTTACTAATAGCTTATCTGTATTTTCGGGTGGTATTAGCCAGTCAAATATTAAAAGTGCTATCTCCTGTCCATTGCTAATAAACTCATCAATGAGTTCGTCGGTTTCTGTAATTGATTGGGCTATTTCGTATTGATATTTATTTCCGAGATGGCTTTTTAGTTGGTAAAGTAAACTATCCAAAACGGTCATCTCATCGTCTGCAAGTAGTATTATGGGCTTATTCATGAGCAATTAATTATTGGATTGAGGTAATGTGATTGTAAAGGTTGTGTTTCCGGGTTCAGATTGGAGTGAAACTGTGCCATTGTGTTTTTCTACAATTTTTCGGCAAATATCTAATCCTAACCCTGTTCCTTCGCCTTGTGGTTTTGTGGTAAAGAAAGGCTCAAATATGCGGTGCTGAATATCTTCAGGGATACCCGGCCCTGTGTCCGATATTTTAACAATAACATTTTCTGTATCTGATTCAATACCAATAGATAGTGTTCCGTTATACTTCATAGCATATAGAGCATTGTGAATAATGTTTGTCCATACTTGCCCAATTTCATCTGGATAAACCAACACGGAAGGGCATTTGCTGTAGTTTCTATTTATTGTTACGCCGTATTTTGTTTGGTTACTGTATAATGTTAAGATATTATCAATACTTTCAGCGAGTTGCATAGGAGTAGCTGTATCTTCTTGGCTAACGTGGGAGTAGTTTTTGAGGGCAAAAACGATTTTAGAAGTTTTATCAGCAGCGATGGAGATATTATCCATATTCACTTTCATTTGGCCAAGTTTATACGCATTATCTATTAAGCGGGTTGCATCTTTATTTAACAAAAGTGGTAAAATATTTTCTACGTTTTTGTAAATACGAACTTCGGTTAAATTTGAGGCGATAGTATTGGCATTATCCACTCCTTCTTCTTCGAGAGTGCGAACAATTTCTCGTTGTAGTGTTCTGCGGTCACGGGTACTTTGAATGGGTTCATTATTAAGTGCTTGCTCTATCATTTCTAAGAAAACTTTTTTGGTAGCGTCATCCATTTCACTTAAAATAATCGGTGCTTCGATGATAATTTCGGGTAAAATTCGGATCATATTTCTGACAGAGGCTTTAATAGCCGCAATGGGGGTGTTTACTTCGTGGGCTACACCGGCTACCAATTGCCCCAGTGATGCCATTTTTTCACTGATAATCAGTTTGTTTTGAGCTAAACGAAGTTCTTGGGTTCGTTCTTCAACTATTTTTTCAAGGTTTTCGTTTAGGTTTCGGATTTCTTGTTCTTTTTGGCGGCGAACATCGGCTTCCAATGCTAAGGAAATAAAATCAGCAATAGAAGTAGCGAAGTTTACTTCGTCCGGGGTCCATTGGCGTGAATTAGCTTTATGTTCATTACAAAGCACCCCCACGGTTTTACCTCTATATCGAATTGGGGCATCTAACATTGCGTTAATACCCAAAGGAGTTAGATAGACTTCGGAAAACTCTGCTGTAGCTGGATCTATATGGGCATCTTCAGCGGATATAACGCGCTCTTCTTTAAGTGCTTCAAAATATTTGGGGAAATCTTTTGCAAACAAATCCATCCCTTGCGAATGCCCTTGAACATCTTTATCAAATAAATCCAATAATGATATTTTGGTTTGTGCATCATCGTAAAACCAAACACTCGAACGGTCTGTTTCCAATGTATCCACAGCAGCTTCGGTTAGTTTAGCTAATGTTTCAGCAAGAGGAATAGATACTAAGTCTTTTTGGGTTAGAGAAAGTAGAATCTGATTGTGCTTTTCAATACGTCTGTTTCTTTCTTCTAATTCAATTTCAACCTTACAAATAGTATCAATATCTTGGGTTGTGCCTGTTAGTTTTTGGGATTCTGCATCATAGGCTTGTAAGCGGGTATTGACGTAAATATATTCACCATCTACACGGCGCAGTCTGTAAATAAATGAGGCTAAATCTGCTTCAGAGCCTTGAGATAATATATTTTGTAACGCCTCATTCAGAATTGGGGTATCTTCCGGATGTACCCATTCATTTATGTATTGGTTAATAGGGATTTCTATGGCTTCTTCCATACCCATAAGATGGGCATACTCTAAGCTTAGTATCAGTACTTGATTGGCTATATCAAGTTCCCAAGGGCCAATTTGCCCAAGTAATAGTGCATTAGAGAGGGCTTCTCGCTGTTTTTCCATTTCCGATACAGCTCCTTCTAACAGTTCGATGTTCGTTATACTTTGCTCTTCGGTAGCTTTAAACAATGCTTCCATTTCCTGATAGGATTGGATAGCCGTTATGGTTTCAGTAAAATCTGTTCCTAAGATTTGAATACTCGTAATATTTCCCGATTCATTTTGAATGGGTGTAATTTGAGCAAGCAGCCAAGTTAGTTCTTTATTTTTTCGGGAAAATGCCAAGTGTACTCCGCTGATAGGCTGCTGAGAGAGATTTTCCCAAAGAAAGTTGAAGTTTTGTAGTTCCTCATCAACATCTGCTAAAAAATAGGTTATTTTTTTTCCTTTTAGATGTAGTATATCTGTTCCTAACAGGTTGCAGAATATGGTGTTAGCCTCTACTATTGTGCCGTCTGGATGCAATGATATAGAGGCAAAGGTTGTGTCTATGGCTTGTATTTTTTGTTTAAAAGTTTCAAACTGCTCTGCTATTTGCGGAGACAGCGCCCCGCCGGTATTTAAGCCGGTTCTGACTTGTAATATTAAGCCTAAAATCCCTGATTGGGTTGTTAGCCATTTTTGGGTTTTTTCATCAATTGTTTTTAAACTAAATAGTTGTATAAATCCGACTACTTCGTCGTCAAAAATTGCGGGTAAAATCACCATAGCTTGAATAGGTAGGGTAATTGCCCCTGCTTCGATGGTATAGCTATTTTCCGGCAGTTCATTGTAAACGAATAATCGTTTACTTTGAATAGCCCCCCCAACTAAGCCGTCTTTGCCGGAAATCTCTTCCGGCTGCTCTGTTAATGCTGAAAATCTACCCGAAAGGGAATATAAATCATCATTTTGTCTTTGATATAATGCTCCACTAACAGCATTTGCAGAGAGCACAAATTCTGAAGTCAAATCATCAAGGGATAATTCCGGACGAATATAGCGTATTGGTTGCCAGCCATTTGTAGCGGTTAGCGTATCCACATTTATTCCATACAAATCACTATTACCGGTAGTCTTTTGCGGCGTAAGAGATTTCCATAGACTTTCAAAATTCCACATAAACCAATTTATAGTGTAACAACCCGCAAAGTTAAAACGAAAACAACTACTTGTATATTTTTTTATCAACCATACACCAAGTAAATATAAGGTTTTTACCCTATTTTCTCTAAGTAAAAAAGCGTTTTAATACTTTATTTTAGGGAGATTTAATAGCGTTTTTGGGTTCTTAGTAAGCTATATTATTTTTAGTCTGTTCCAAAAATCTTTTTTATTTTATTTTGTGATTTTTAAGGTTACTTATAGCCAGTTTTTTTCAATTTTGTGGTAATGCTACGTACACTTTTGGTCATCATAATTTCAGGTTGTATTCATAGGTTATATGGTCAGTCTGAAATGGAAACTCGCATTCAGGAGATAACTTCTCAGATAGGCACTGTAACGGGAAATATGCAGTTTGACGCACAAACTTACCAATATGATTCAATTATTGGAACGCCAAAAGTTCCGGAAAAGGCTCGTTCTAATATGTTTACGAATATTTTATGGTACAAAGGGCATTTTTCGGCAGGGTTTCGTTATGAACATTATTTGAACCCGCTTTTGGGATTTGACCCGCGCTACACCGGAAGCGGAATTCCATACCGCTTTGCTAAGTTTACATCTGACTTTTTGGAGGTAACTATCGGTAATGTGTATGAGCAATTCGGCTCCGGCTTGATATTACGAACTTTTGATGACCGGTCATTAGGCTATGATAATAGTGTGGACGGTTTTGGGGTTCAAATCAGACCTGTTTCAGGGGTTACGGTAAAAGGTATTTGGGGTAGGCAACGGTCGTTTTTCACTTTAGGGCAAGGAATCGTACGGGGCGTTGACGGAGAAGTGTCTCTTAATGAATTGTTAGACACCAGCGGCACTTGGAAAACCCAAATCTCCGTAGGAGGCGGCTTTGTTAGTAAATATCAACCTGACCAAGACCCCGTTTATCGCCTGCCGGAAAATGTAGGTACATGGGCAGCCCGGCTAAACTTTAAAGTAGGAAAAGTAAACCTCTTTGCTGAATATGCCCATAAAGTGAACGACCCCTCCGCCGTAAATTCATTCATCTATAAAAATGGAGAAGCATTACTCCTAACCTTATCTTATGCCCGTAAAAACCTTGGGTTCTCTCTCAATGCTAAACGTTTAGATAATATGGACTTCCGTTCTGATAGAACCGCTTCCGGCAATAACCTAAACATCAACTTTATGCCCCCAATCGCCAAACAGCACACTTACCGATTAAATACATTGTATTTATATGCTACTCAGCCACTTGGTGAAATGGGATTGCAAGGAGACCTTTACCTGAACCTTCCCAAAGAAACTTCTCTCGGCGGAAAATATGGCACCAATATTACCATGAACTTTTCTATCGTCCAAAATATTGATACCACACAGCTATCCAACGGACTGGGCTATGAATCTAAGTTCTTTAGCATCGGAAAACGAATGTTTTACCGCGACTTTAATATAGAAATTAACCGAAAAATATCCTCTAAATTAAAACTTACCGCTGCTTATTTCAACATAGTGTATGACAAAGATAAGATTCAAGGGCTTTCTGGAGTCGGAACTGTTTATGCAAATATGTGGGTTTTAGAGGCATTGTTTAAGATTAATGCTAAACACAGCATCCGCATGGAAGCCCAGCAACTCCTTACCAAGCAAGATATGGGCAATTGGATGATGGGTTTACTGGAATACACAATTTCACCCCATTGGTTTCTGGCTGTTTTTGATGAGTATAATTACGGAAATAAAGAAAAAATGCAACGTATTCACTACCTTAGCAGCCAGATAGGTTACCAACGCGGTAATTCACGATTAACCGTAGGTTATGCGAGACAACGTGCCGGCTTAGTTTGTGTTGGCGGGCTTTGTCGGGTAGTTCCCGCCTCTAACGGATTTCAAGTTTCAGTAACAACTTCATTCTAAATGCCCAGAATCCTCGCTATTGACTACGGCTCAAAACGCTGTGGATTAGCTCATACAGACCCACTTAAGGTAATCGCAACTCCGCTACACGCGTGCGCCACAAACGAACTCTTCCCATTTTTACATCACTATTTATCACAACAAAACGTAGAAAAAATCATCCTTGGCTACCCCAAAACACTCCAAAACACAGATACGGACGCAACCCAAGCAGTAAGACAACTTGAAAAAAGTCTTCAAAAACGCTATCCCAATATCCCTATTTTACTTTGGGACGAACGCTTTACCTCCAAAATGGCACATCAAACTATGCTGGCTGCCGGCTTAAAAAAATCAGACAGACGAGATAAACTGCTTGTAGATAGAACCGCAGCCGTAATTTTGCTCCAATCTTATCTAAATACACAATTATGATTCTTCCAATAGTAGGCTATGGCTCTCCAGTACTTAGAGCAAAAGCCAAAAACATTACATCAGATTATCCTAACCTATCTCAACTCATTGATAATATGTATGATACAATGTACAATGCTCATGGAGTTGGGTTAGCAGCTCCCCAAATAGGGCTGGATATCCGCCTGTTTATTGTGGACGGCACCCCAATGGACAAAGAAGATAAAGACCCAGATACCCCCAACGAAGATATGTCTAACTTCAAAAAGGTATTCATAAACCCAACCATTATTGAACAAAGTGGACAAAACTGGGCGTTTAACGAAGGATGCCTAAGCATTCCAGATATTCGTGAAGATATATCCAGAAAACAACTTATTCATATTCAATATTTTGACCAACATTGGGTACAATATACAGAAACCTATTCAGGAACAAAGGCACGAATTATTCAGCATGAATATGACCATTTGGAGGGAGTTTTGTTTACAGATTATCTTAGCCCGCTCAAAAAACAACTGATTTATACCAAACTTCAAAAAATTCAAAAAGGAACTATCCACGTTGGCTATCCAATGAAATTTGCAAAATCTAAATAACGTACCTTAAATGCGGCAATTTAATTGGTTATTAATTGTTTTGCTTTATACTTTTTGCAGTTTTAATATTGTAAACGGGCAAATTTGGTGTGAACTGAAAGATGCCGAAGTAACGGTATTTCTGGATAGTACATCCGTATTTTCTATTCCCAGAAGTTATCCGATGAGTGCTTACCGAAACACTGTAAAGACTTCTTTTCGGTCAGGAATTATTGAAGTGAGCCAACGGGTAGAAACAGCTTGGGAATATTCCCGCTTGTTGGATACTTTTTCAACCGAAAACTCAGTCGTTATTCGGGGTGAAGTACGTAATTATCAGGGAACTTTTCGGTTCTATATCCATCTATCGCAATCTTCCAATAAAACAATAAATATACAATTTATAGATTCAATACCGGCCAATAAACGCACTCTTCGTTTTAGTAAAACCAAACGAGAACCTTGGTTTGGTGGCGGGGAGCAGTATTCTACCATACAAGTCAATGGCCATGAAATCCCTTTATTAGTTGAAGAACAAGGCGTTGGGCGTGGCGACCAGCCAATATCAAGAATTGTCTCAGTTGCCGGAGCACAAGGAAGCCAATATACGACATACGCACCAATACCTTTTTTTCTCAGCCAAACGAGAGCCGTTTGGTCTAATTTATCCGGCTATCAAATTGCCAACTTTCGTTATCCTAACTTGATTGAGTGGTCTTTTTGGGATGAAAAGCCAAATTTAGAATGGGCAGTAGCCCAAAGCCCCTTAGAACTTATTCAAACTTATACAAACACTACCGGCAGAATGCGCCCCTTACCTTTTTGGGCTTACGGATCAATATTGGGAATTCAAGGTGGCTGGAAAAAAGTCCTTCCTGTGTTAAAACAATCTCTTGCAGCAGAAAATCCGGTAGAGGCAATCTGGATACAAGATTGGGTTGGCAGCCGAAAAACCCAGTTAGGAACCCGTTTATGGTGGAACTGGCTGCCTGATGAAGCACGTTATCCGAATTTTAAATCAGTATGCGATTCATTATTAGGTGCCGGAATTCATGTTTTGGGATACATAAATCCTTTTTTTGCACCCGAAGGAAGCATCGGCAAAGAAGTTATTACACGTGGTTTTGCCATCCAAACTCCTTCTAATGAACCTTTTAAACTATCTGTCGGTGGCTCTAAAGCCGTACTTTTAGATATTTGGAACCCTAAAGCAAAAGTTTGGTTTAAAGAATTAATAGCCAAAAATCTCATCGGAAATGGGTTATCAGGCTGGATGGCTGATTTTGGAGAATGGCTCCCGCCGGGAAGCCGTTCCTACAAAAGAATCTGCACCTTATCTGACCACAACGACTATGCCGATTTATGGATAGAACTCATGGCTGAAATAGCAGCAGAACATCCTGATTTACTGATATTTAATAGGTCAGGATTCCGTAATTCCGTCAAAAACAGCCAGTTATTTTGGGCAGGCGATCAGACCACCTCTTTTCAAACCAATGATGGATTAATGGCTCAGTTTCGGGGTATTCTTTCCGGTGGCTTTAGTGGAATCAGCCAAAATCACGGAGATATTGGCGGCTACACCAACTTACATTTACCACTTCTTCCCGAATATCGCCGTGATTGTAATATGCTGGAAGTTTGGATGGCTTTTTGCGCTTTTTTGCCGGTTTTTAGAACCCATGAGGGACTTATTCCTGAAAGAAATTGCCAATTTTATACCCATGATTCGTTACAACGCCAACTTGCCCGTTGGGCAAGGTTTCATCGAAAATTGATTCCCTATTGGTTAGCGTGTGGCAATGAAGCTACCGAACTTGGATACCCTATCATTCGGCATAGTTTTTTAGTAGCATCAGACGCACCGGAAGCGCTGCAAGCCCAAAAGCAGTTCTTTGTAGGAAACGATTTACTGGTCGTTCCCCAGCTTACAGAAACGCCCAAGTCGGTTTCTTGCTGGCTACCACCCGGAGAATGGATTAGCTTATTAACAGGAGAGATATTTCAGGGCGGAAAATTTGCCGTTACGCCTAAACCTATTGTAGCTTTTGTCCGCGTAAATTCTCCTTTTCAAGATTTAATCTTAGAAGCAGCCCATGAAATCTGGCAACCTAAAAACGGGTTATAATCCAGAACGTATGATAAAGAGATTGGCCAAGAAAGAATGGCCTTACAACAGACATTATGAACAAATGGTGTTTTTAGGAGAAATTACCTAAAAACACCACTGAAAATCAAATAGTTAATTACTTTTGAAATTTATATTTATAGTTTTTATTTCCTAAATCCCAATAATTATTTTTATTCGTTTTACAGAATTAGCTGGGTTTAAAGGTAAGCAGAGGGGTTTTGATGTTTTTTGAAATGCTTTCGGCAATACTTCCTTTTATGAGTTGCAATAGGCCGGTGCGACCGTGTGTGAGCATCGCAATTAAGTCAATATTTTCATCTGCACAGATATGAGCAATTCCCTCTTCTACCGAAACATCGTTATAGATAAATCCGCGTAAGTTAGCATCGGGATATTTTGCTTTTAGGATGCTGTATTGGTCATTTGCATATTTTGAAGTAGCATAATTTGCCGGTGTGATAATACAAGCTACATCAATTCTGGCATTAAAAAAGTTGGCAAAAGATATTATTTGCGGGAAGATTTCGTCTAAGTCATCCTGAAAGTCGGTAGCGAACAAAATTCTTTTTATAGAATCTATTACAGCTCCTACGGGAATGCTCAGGACGGGAATTTTTGCTTTTCGGATAACTCTTTCCGTGTTAGTTCCCATCCACGAATTCCAGATATTTCCTTTAGAGCCGTGAGTTCCCATAGCAATTAGTCCGGCATCAATTTTAATGCGATCTACAAATTCCCATGGTTCCATATCTGCTAAAAAGTGTCTATCACTTTTAATCCCTTGCATATAAGGTTCTGCCATAAGCGCGTCCATTTGGGCATTTAGTTGCTCTCTTATTTTGGTGTGAGCGGCAGAATCAATCGTTAGGCCAGCATCAGGGGTGCCGGAATGTGCGTAAGGAACGTTATAGATATGCACAAAATGGATCTTAGCATCGGCTTTTTTGGCAATAATAGAAGTAAATTGTAGTGCTAATTTTGCAGATTCCGAAAAATCTGTAGGCATGATGATGTTGTTCAGTTTCATGATCTGTTTAAAAAACTGTGCAAGTTACAAAGTAAGTTGCGAACTTTCAAATTGTTGTTATTATCTGTTACTGGGTTTGGCCAAATCCGATGCTGCTGCGATTTTTGCCGGGCTCTTCCAGTACAAGGTCGTCCACATCGTCTAAAATCAGCGTGTATAATGCTTCAGGTGTACGTAGGGAAGGCGATAATGTAGCAAGCCGTAAATGTTGGTTTTTGATGGAGGCTTCGATCACCTTTCGTACTTGGCGGCCGTTTCCAAAGTTTTTACCTTTTCTGGATACTATTTGGGTGAAGAATCGTTCTAAGTATTCTTGTGCTTCGGCATCCGGTTTTAACTTTTCTACTGCCAATAAGGATAATGCCATTTGCATTAATTGATGTTCATCGTAATCTTGGAAGAAGAAATGCCTATCAAAGCGGGAGCGTAGGCCGGGGTTAGAGTTTAGAAACTGCTCCATCTGGTCTGTATAGCCGGCTACAATTACAACAAATTGGCCGCGTTGGTCTTCCATACGTTTTAAGATAGCTTCTACAGCTTCTCTGCCGTAGTCATCACCGCTGGTAGTGAGTGCATACGCTTCATCAATGAATAAAATTCCGCCGATAGATTTGTCTATTACGGCATTTGTTTTTTCGGCTGTTTGGCCTAAGTAGCTGGCTATGAGTTTTTGTCTATCTACTTCTACTAAGTGGCCGCGTTCTAAGATTCCCAATGCTTTATAGATTTTGGCAACAATACGGGCTACGGTTGTTTTTCCGGTACCGGGGTTTCCTGAAAAAACAGCATGTAGGGAAAAGGTTTTGCGAACATCTCGTCCAGTTTCTCTGTAAAAACGCACTAATTTAACTAACTCATCAATTTCTTTTTTTACGGAGTCTAAGCCTACCATAGCTTTAAGTTCAGCAAGGGATTCGCGCAGCAAATCTTCATCTATGGGAATATCAGCAACAATTCTGTCTTTTTGAGCAAATATCTTTTTAATATCTTCAACTTTAATGGTAGCGAAATCTTCTTTGGTCAGGCTTGAAATGTCTGGGGATTTCATTAGTCTGAGCCCTAAGTTCATTTTTGCTTCTTCTATCAGGGAATGCACTAATCTGGCGTTTCCGAAGGTTTCGTCTCTATTGCGGTAGTCTTCTACAATTCGGGTATATAAAAAGTCTCTGGCTTCGGTTTCTAAGGTAACGCTGCGTTTGTTGGCGGCGTAGTCTGCTATCAAGATAAGTTCTTGCGGGGTGTAATCCAGAAAATGATAGACGGCAGTGAATCGTGATTTTAATCCGGGATTAAAATCTAAGAATTTTTCCATGAGTTCTGGATAGCCGGCAACGATGACTGCAAAGTTATTTTTGGGGTCATTCATTTCTTTTACTAAGATTTCGATTACTTCTTGCCCGAAGTCTTTGCCGTCTTCTTTATTTCGTGTTAGGGAGTAGGCTTCATCAATAAAGAGGATTCCGCCTTGCGCTTTTCCGATTGCATCTTTGATTTTTGGGGCAGTTTGGCCTATGTATTCTCCAATAATATCGCTGCGGTCAACTTCGTGAACGTGCCCGCGTGGGAGTAAGCCTAATACTTTATAAATCTTACCAAGTAGGTTTGCGACCGTTGTTTTTCCTGTACCGGGGTTTCCTGTAAAAACGGCATGTAGGTTTATCTGGGTGCTATCACTAAACCCTTTTTCGCTGCGAATTTTTAAAAAGTTTAGATACTGGATGTATTCTTTTAACTTTTGTTTAATATTATTTAAACCAACCATAGATTCAAGTTCTTCGGTTACTGATTCTATGGTTTCGGGAGGTGTTATCGCAGCCGTAGTGCTACCGGCGGTAGTTAAGGTATTTAAGCCTGTGTAGGGAGTATATTCTTCTAATGAGATGAATGAATCTGCTACGGTGAATGGCGCCACGGCAACTACTTGGTCCATAAAGACAACGGCCATGCGGAAATTATCTTTACCCCAAGTACCCGCTGTTTCAGAACCCCAACCAACACTTAGGGTATATTCTGTAGTATCTAAATTAATATCTATATTTCGGGTAACTGTTCCTTTTAGTCGGCCGGTATCATCGGAGTAGTTGAAGAAAAGTTCACCTTTCCATGACTTACTTTTGGTAGGAGAATAGTTGAGTTTATTTTCAAAAGTAAATTCTACCCACACATAGCGAGTTCCTTCTGAGTCAAATTGGCCGTAATAAACTCGGTCATTGATAGCGGGTTCATTGTAGCCGGACTCAAAGGTTTTAATATGTTTTACGGTAAAATAAGGGTTTTCTTGTGCCGTTACGATGCCATAGTTGTTTACGGTAAATTCTGTGGTGGTAAAGAGTTCGTCATTTATCCATGCCTCCCAGCGATAGCTGCCGGCAGTCCAGAATGCACCAGCACTCTCCATCCCCCAGCCCTTTCTGATATAAACGATGTTAAGCTCTTTAACAATCTCCATGCTGGCATCTTGGTCGCATATCAAACTGTTATCAGAGTTACGAAAAGCTTTGATGCTACAACTTAAATTCCAATTTCTTTCATCAAAGAGTTTATTGTAGAATGAAAACTCTGTCCACACATAAGTTGTTTCCATCTGTTCAAAAACGGTACGATACTTCTTTTCATCATTTGCGTACCATTCATCTGTACCATATACTTTAAACTCTCTAAATTTCAGATAGTTACTTAATTCGCTTTTTTTCATAGAAAAAAATACCTGTTAATGAATTTTGTGGCTAAGTTACGTTTTTTTGTATAATGAATTAGGCTTAACTTTTATAGTTTGTGAAGTCATGATGCCTAAAATATTTTTAAATGTGGCTGCTGCAAAGGATTAATATAAGCTACCGAGTAACGCCCAAAGTCTTGGCCCTAAGACAAATAAGCCGACACAAATAGCGGCTGTGGCAGCTAATAAAACGCCACCGGCAGCTACATCTTTAGCTTTCTTAGCTAATTCGTGGTAATCAGGGCTAACCAAATCTATCATAAACTCAACTGCTGTATTTAAAGATTCCGCTACCCACACCAAGCCCATACACAAGCTAATCAATGACCACTCTAACCAATTTAAGTGCATCAATATCCCTAAAAAAATCAGAAAAACAGAAACGACAAAGTGGATTTGTGCATTTGGCTGGGTTAAAATCAGGGTTTTAATTCCAGTTAAAGCATAACGAAAACTGTATGTTCTGCGAATAAAATAATTTTTTTTAGGATATTTAGCGTGCTTTTTCATGGCTATTAATGGTGAAAATGGCGGTTTCCGGTAAATACCATACAGATTCCGTTTTCTTCACAATATTCAATCACTTCTTTATCTCGTACAGATCCGCCGGGCTGTATTATCAACTTGATACCGGCAGCGTTAGCTACACGAACTCCGTCCGTAAACGGAAAGAAAGCATCGGATACTAAGGTCGCGTTTTCCAAAATAAATCCCATCGCTTCGGCTTTGTGAATGGCTTGGTTTAACGCATCTATACGAGAAGTTTGCCCAATTCCGGAACCAATAAGTTGCTCTTGATAAACAATTGCAATGGCATTTGATTTTAAATGCTTGCAAACTTTTTCCCCAAAAATAATATCTTTAAACTGATTTTGGGCTGGCTTCTTTGTTGTTACTATCTGATAATCAATTGGTTGTGTGTATCCGGCATCATATTCCTGCATCAAAAGTCCGTTTAAGCAAGAACGATAAACTACTCCGGGTAGGTTTACGGGTTTAGATTTTAAGAGAATACGATTTTTTTTCTGTGATAGAAGTTCTAATGCTTCTTTAGAAAAATGAGGTGCGATGAGTACTTCGTAGAAAATTTCATTGAGGGATTCTGCAACAGTTAGGGGAATGTCTTGGTTGGTAATGATAATCCCGCCAAAAGCCGAAATGGGGTCGCAGGCTAAGGCATCTTCCCAAGCATTTAGCGGGGTGGAACGGCTGGCTATCCCGCAGGGATTGGTGTGTTTTATGATTGCAAAAGTAGGAGCAGTGAACTCACGAATCAAGCGAAATGCCGCATCTATATCTAATAAATTATTGTAAGAAAGCTCTTTACCGTGTAGCTGGGTAAAACACTCCTGTAAATTTCCAAAAAATGTAGCTGCTTGATGGGGATTCTCACCATAACGCATCTTAACCTTAGGTTCATAATGTAAGTTAATCTGCTCTACAGGGCTTTCAAACCAATCAGCGATAAGTGAATCATAACGAGCAGTTAGCTGAAAAGCATATCCGGCATATTTTCTTCTATCTATTTCAGAAAAACTTCCTTGTTTGGAAATATATTCTGCTAAAAACTGTTCATAATAATGAGTAGCCGGAATAACCAGCACATCATGAAAGTTTTTTGCAGCAGCCCGAATCAATGAAACGCCTCCAATATCTATTTTTTCAATGATTTCTACTGGGTCAGCAGTATTTCTCAAAGTCTCTTCAAACGGATATAAATCCACAACTACTAAGTCAAATAGCGGAATATCATGCTTCAAGACTTCTTCTTCATGGGTAGAATTTCCCCGAATAGCTAAAATACCCCCGAATATCTTCGGGTGTAACGTTTTTACTCGACCTCCTAAAATAGCCGGAAATCCCGTAACCTGACTAACATCCTGAACGGGTAATGAAATTCCTTTTACATAATCTAAGGTACCACCAGTGGCATACAACTGAACGCCGTTTGCGTGTAATGCCCGTGCAAGTGGTTCTAAATTGGTTTTGTCATAAATAGACAATAACGCAGTTTCAATACGTTTTTCCATCAGGAGTTAAATTAATTTGTTGATAAATAGGTTCTGACAAGGACTCAATAATCCTTGGAAAATATTGATGTTCAAGTATTTGTACTTTTTTTGCAATTTCTGTTGGGGTTGTGGGGTAGGTTATCGGTGTTTCGGCCTGAAATAAAATTCGGCCTTGGTCATAGGCCGTATTTACGATATGGAAAGTAACTCCCGTAACCGGCTCTTGGGCTGCCATAACGGCCTCATGGACTTTTAAGCCATACATATCTTTGCCGCCAAATTTAGGTAATAATGCAGGATGCACATTTACAATTCTTTCCGGATATTGCTGGATTATTTTTTCCGGTATTAGCCGTAAATAGCCGGCTAACACAATTAGCTGAATGCGATACTGGTGTAGCTTTTCCAGCAAGTAATCCTCATCAGAAGCCTGTTGGTTATTGAATATAACGCAGGAAAGGTTAGATTTACGGGCGCGTTCACACACAAAAGCATCTGCACGGTTGCTGAATATTGCAGCAATTTCAACAGTCGTTGAATTTTGAAAATAATCAATTAACGTTTGTGCGTTCGTACCGTTTCCCGAAGCAAAAATCCCAACTTGTACCCGCTTCTTCACGCGGCAAAGGTACGTGCATTTCTGTTATCAAGTTTCAACAATGGCATAGAATCTACACTAAATGATAACAAGTTGAATCACATTTAAAATCAAATACGACTAATTCTGTAGATGACACAATTGTATATTTTCTATCCTGTAATAAAATATCTATTTTATTAAAAATAAGCAACTTATTTATATTTTTAGCGGAATATTGCCCTTATTTATTGCCAATCTTTTTATTATACTTTCTGAGCTATAACCTCAAAATGCAGCAAGAAATCTATTCCTTGCTGCATTTTGGGTAAGTAATGTTGCTTTTTAGAATTTGTATTAGAAAAACTGAATGTTTTCAGCTAATACAATTACTTTATTTGAATTTACTTCAAGGGTTCCGCCCTGGATTTGGAAGTATTTTTCTTGTTGGTCTGGTGTGCGAATCATCAGTTTTCCTGTTCCCAACAAAGAGATCATAGGTGCGTGGTTGTATAGAATTTCAAAGCTACCTTCTGTTCCTGGGGCTACTACCGCGATTGCATCGCCGCTATAGACTTTAGAAGTCGGGGTTACCAACTCTAACGTTAAGGTTTTCATGCTTAGGCTTCTTGAAGTAGTTTATGTCCTTTAACGATAGCATCATCAAGGCTTCCTACCATATAAAAAGCATTTTCTGGAAGGTGGTCAAATTCACCGTCAATGATTGCGTTGAATCCTTTGATGGAATCTTCTATTTTAACGAAAACGCCTTTCATACCGGTAAACTGTTCTGCTACGTGGAATGGCTGGCTGAGGAAGCGTTGTACTTTACGTGCGCGTGTTACGGTGAGTTTATCTTCATCTGATAATTCATCCATACCCAGAATTGCGATAATATCCTGTAAGTCTTTGTACTTTTGGAGTATCATTTTTACTCTTTGGGAGCATTTATAGTGTTCTTCGCCCAAAACATCTGCGGATAAAATTCGGGAAGAAGATGTTAGCGGGTCAACGGCGGGGTAAATACCCAACTCGGATATAGCGCGGGAAAGTTCTGTTGTGGCATCTAAGTGGGCAAAAGTGGTAGCCGGAGCTGGGTCAGTATAGTCATCTGCCGGAACGTAAACAGCTTGTATAGATGTGATTGAACCGCGTTTTGTTGAGGTGATACGCTCTTGCATTGCGCCCATTTCTGATGATAATGTGGGCTGGTAGCCTACCGCAGAAGGCATACGACCTAAGAGTGCAGAAACCTCAGAACCGGCCTGTGTGAAACGGAAAATGTTATCAATAAAGAATAGAACGTCCCGTCCGCCGGTTTCTTCTGTTCCATCTCTAAAATATTCTGCAATAGATAGTCCTGTTAAAGCTACTCGTGCCCGTGCGCCGGGAGGTTCGTTCATTTGGCCAAAGACCAATGTAGCTTGTGATTCTGGTAATAATGCTTGATCTACGGCTTCTAAATCCCATTTACCGGCTTCTAAAGCGTGTTTAAACTTCTCTCCGTAGCGAATAACGCTGGATTCAATCATCTCACGTAATAAGTCATTTCCTTCACGTGTGCGTTCTCCAACGCCTGCAAAAACAGATAAGCCTGAGTGGTGTTTAGCAATATTGTTAATCAACTCCATGATTAGCACGGTTTTACCAACTCCTGCGCCGCCAAATAGTCCGATTTTTCCTCCTTTTAGGTACGGAGCTAATAAGTCAATAACTTTAATTCCGGTAAAAAGTACTTCTTGGTCGGTAGCTAATTCCTCAAACTTAGGTGCCGGTTTATGGATAGGGTAGCCTCTATCGTACTTAGGTTGTGGTAGGCCGTCAATAGCTGTTCCCACAACGTTAAATAACCTTCCCTTAATTGTGTCTCCGATGGGTACTTCAATTGGGTGGCCTAAATCTTCAACAAGAAGTCCACGGCTTAACCCGTCAGTAGCATCCATAGAAATCGTTCTGACTCGACTTTCTCCCAAATGCTGTTGCACTTCTAAAAATAGCCGGGTATTATCCGGACGGTGAACCACTAATGCATTGTAGATTTTGGGTAGCTCGGTATTGGCGTCACTAAAATCAACGTCAATTACAGGGCCTATTATTTGAGCTATTTTCCCGATGTTCTTCTTTTCAGACATGAAAACTCTGTTAATTTCAATTAGCCCGCAAAGTTACATTATGTTGCCCAAATAATAATACAAGAATTAATAAAAGTTTAAGAATATGATATTTTTAGAGTTGTGGTTCAGAAAGTATGCTAAAATTTTTGGCAATCAGGAGTAACGTTATCGGTTATGCCAGAAGTCAAAATTTATTTCTAAAAATAGGGTGTTTTTCTAAAAGCCTTCATTCGATAACGTTTGTCCTAATAATTTTGCCCTGTGTTTATAGCTCGTTATCTTTCCCTTTTTTGTGGGCTTATTTTGGTTCTTGGGAATACGCTTTCGGCAGTTGCCCAAAATCCTACTCAAGCAGATTCTACTAAGCAAGATTCTGCCCAAAAGAAAAAAATGATTACCCCTAAGGCATTTATTATCAACCCAAACCAGTGGGTAACTTTTGCTGCGGATTCTCAACTCTACAATCCAAATTTATTAACGGTTGGTTATTGGGACGAATGGGCGTACCTTGCTGGTTTTAGCTGGAATCTTGGGCAGGTCGGAAAACCTTATAAACACCTTAGCGGTGCTTTTTCTGATGAATACCAAAATACGCAACTTTTTAAAAACCCTTTTACTCGGCAATATGACGTTTATAGCCTAAGTGCCACAGCTTTAAAATATTTTGACACTAAAACCCCCTATTTAAGAGGCCGTTTTGACCAAGCCAGCCGGAAAACACAACTCTTAGAAGCAGAAGTATCTCAAAATATACTGCCAATCTGGAATTCTACTCTAACGTTTAAACGCAGGACTGCCTCCGGAGCTTATCTAAACAACACTACTGACCACGTTACGGCATCTTGGACAAACTGTTTCCGGAGCTTTGACCGTAGGTATAAAGGTACTTTTGCCGGATATTATTCTCAGCTGAATGACGAACTTAACGGAGGCTCTGTTTTGGATAGCAACAAAACTCTTGAAAATGCATTTCTCAAGCAAGCGCAGGTCGTAGCACTATCCGGCACAAAGTATAGTCGGAGAACTAAAGGCATCCAAACCCATCACGTATTACTGCTTAAACCGGATTCTATGCCTAATAATGTGGGGATTTTACTAAATGCTAACTGGCAACAATACTTTCAGCAATATGCAGACCCTACAATTTCTCCCAAAGATACCTTATCATCAGGGAGTTATCCATGGAAAGGAGATTCTGTTTTGTTTATGGATTACCATGCCAATGTTGTAAGCCAAAATGTGAGTCCCGGATTTCTATTAAAGTTTGGCAAGCTAATAGCCAATTTTAATGTTGGTATGCAACAAGATGTTTTTCGGTTAGAACAAAACTCTTTTACGCAATATGTGCATGAATATCAAACAAACCTCATTTTTCGTTCGGAACAATTGGGTACATTGAGTGGTAACGTCCGTTTTGCACAAAAAACTATTCAGGGTAAAGAATCCCGCTTACATTTTGATTATTTGTTCGCACCCGAAAAAAGCACAGAAATAGTAATTTCAGATACACTTAAAAAAAACTTAAAAAACGCAAATAAATCACATCTATCTGTATTTCAATATATTCCCCATAAAATACAGATTGTAGCCGATGTTGCTAATACGGCTCCGGCAATTATTCACTTACGGAATTTCGGCAGCACGATATTATCTGATGGAAAAAAATTCAACCCTGAAAGTTTGTATCAACTTCAAGTCGAGTATGCACTGAACACCAAACCGAAACTACAGCAAAATAGATATATTCAGCAGCAAAAATTTTCCATAGGTGCTTATTTTCAGCAATTAATGAACCAAATTTATCCTGATTTTAAGTTAGAATACCATCAAAGCCAAACGCCTACTTCTGTTGCAACGGTTTATTTAGCCGGAAAGTGTCAGTGGCGTTCTTGGCATATAGAGCCGGAGTTTAAGTACCTTCATTTTTTGCAAAAAGATTCGGCGGCTTTTGCTGTTAATCAGACTCAACCTAAGTTTCGGGCAACCTGCAATTTTTACTTTCAAAGAGATGTTTTTAAGCACGCAGCTAACCTAACGTTTGGGTTAAGAGGACTTTACCTTGATTCATTCAGTTTAATAAAATTTGACCCTTCTTCCCAGCAGTTTTTCCCTGATAGAAATCCGGTAACTATGTGGAGTTATTTACAATTAGATACTTACGCAACCTTAACTATCAAAACAGTAATCGTTTATCTTCGCCTGAGCCATTTAAATGAGGGTATGCCTAAGCCCGGATATATGACCACATTGGGGTATCCAATGTTAGAAAGAACGTTTTCCTTTGGGGTTGATTGGCGTTTCTTTGACTAAATCAACAATTCTTATTAAGGATAGTTTTTGGGGAATATATCAATCTAAAACGTATAAGAGCAGCCCACAATGCAGTTGATTCCTAAGTCGTCTGCAAAATACCGTAGCCGGTTTAAATAATCGCGATACCGAGTATTCAAAAGATTATCAACTTTAACGTAAAAATTAAAATTATGTGTTTTCAGCAGTTTTTGTGCGGTTATTTTCAGCCCCAATAAATTGTAGGCCGGCGGTGGCGGTGCAAAATCCTGCTCAGGAGAAAGGCCAACTTGCTTAAAAACATACTTATTGCTAAGCTCGATTCCCAGATTTTCTAAAAAGAGAAAATGCCCTGCTTGGTATGCTATTGCAGCACCGATATTGGTCGGCGGAGTATAAACCAACGTATTTTTAGATACCTGATCATAACCTTTCACAAAACTACATTTGAAAGATGTATATAGTTGAGGGTTAATATAATAAGAAGCGTTGTAATCTATTCCCCAGATAGTTACCGGTAACTGTTCGTAACGAAAGACCGGAAATGCGCCGCGAATAGTTAAACGAAACTCATTTTGGGGCTTCAATAAAATAAACTGCCGAATATTTTGATAATAGACCAACAATTCGCTAAAAAATTTTTTTTGGATAATTTTCTCCCAAGAAATAGTTGCTTTAAAACTTCTTTCTGAAGATAATTCGGGATTACCTTCTTCAATACTGCTAAGCCCTTGGTGAAGCCCAAAACTATATCGTTCATTTATTTCGGGGCTTCGGGAGGCAAGGCCGGCATTCGCCGTCATGGTAGAGTTCGGGCTGAAGCGATAAGCTGCTCCATAAATAATAGAAAAATTATGAAAATGGTTATTGTATCGAGCAATAGCTGGCGAGATGCCTCTGGTTATGGTTACAACTTTCTGGTTTTCATATTCATAGCGGCTCCCTAATTCTAATTGCCACCGAAGATACTGTTTTTTTAACAATGAGAAAAAGCCAAATTTATGTGTTAGATAATCCGGAATAAGCGGCAAAATGCCGGTTTCCGGCTGGTTGGTGTTGTCTATGCGCAATAATTGAAAGCCTGTTTTTAGGTCTAATTTTTGGGCAAATTGTTTATTATACTTAACTTCAATACATTGTGAAACTTGGTTTAGACTCAATGCAGGTATTGAACTTTTCCCGGAACGCCGAATATCATATTCTTTACGGATGTTAATTTGCCCAAAATAAGCAACGCCTAAGTATGCTTTTTCAGAAAAAAAGAAGGTCGTTTTCCCTTTCAATAAATGGTGGCTAACGGCTTGATACGGGGCAGAAATTTGGTATGAAAAATCAGGTTCTGTAAAAAAGGGCACTTCGCGCTGCAAGGCTTCTTGTAGGTCTGTAATATTTCCAATATGTGAACCCCTTAAAATCCCGATAATGGTGTTAAATGAACTGCCATAGATTTCGGTATGAATCTTTTCTGACCAGTTTTTTTGGATTTTCAGATGAATATTTGCTTCTCTGCTTCCTGTATTTCGGAGGAAGTAAGATGCTGTTTTTTTGTCTCCTTGATTTTTTAGAGTGCCGCTTATCCGCCATCCCAAGATTTTATTTTTTTGATATGCTTGAATATTAGCACCTTGCTCCATTCCGTTTGTTCCAAAATAGGTATTAATTTTTCCGTGCAGGTGAGGTTCTTCGGGAATATCCGGAAATTCTACCAAGATAGCCCCCCCTAATGAGTTACCGGGATATTCAACGACGCCGCTTCCTTTAACCACCGTTATTTTGCCGGCAGCCAAGGGGTCTATTTCCGGCGCATGGTCATTACCCCACTGTTGGCCACTTTGAAAAGCACCATTGTTATTGATACTGACCCGATTTCCATACAAACCATGAATAACGGGTTTGGCAATACCGCTTCCTGTTTTTAGTGAGCTTACTCCCGTTACCGTTTCTATCAATGTAGATAAATTTTGGTCTGCATTTTCGGCAATAAAAGACTCTTTAACAACGTGTTGATTCTGCATAGGATTAATCCTTTCAGTAATCACAACATCAGAGAGCAGTTTTTGATGATGATCCAGATAAATATTAAATGTAGTATCTCTGTATATGTCTATAAAAAAACGGTCTGGCTCGCAACCTACATGGCTCACCCGAATATGATACCTACCCGAACAAATACCGGATATAGAATAATTTCCCGCACTATCACTTATTGCTCCTTGTTTAGTTTCTTCGATAAAAATTGTAGCATAACTCATTGGGTATCCGGTGCTTATATCACGAATAAACCCAGTTAAATGCTTATTGCAGGGCTGCCCTGATGCCAATATCGGTAGCCACAAATGGATATAAAATATCAGCCTAACGAACCGTAACATTAAAGCTAACTTCTATATCTGTTTCGCCTCCGGCATTCGTAATGTCGCCTGCTACAACTCCAGCAGCAGATTTATTGGGTTCATGCCGAAGTGTAACCCTTAGAATGCCATTAGCTGCGGATCCCGTTGTAAGTTTTGTTATTAGCCCAATCGGGTTTCTGTCTGCGTCAGTATCCTGATACTGAACACTAAGCCCAGCTACGGAAGGCTGGTAAAAAAGTTGATGTTTAGTTCCTTCGGTTAAAACTTCCTTTGAAATTGTATCTGGCGGATTTTTTTGTTCATTGAGCAGAATGACCTGCCCTTGATATACTTTATTTGAAGCTAAAGAATCCGTTATGATTTCCGGCGGTTTTCCTCCTTCGCCATCTAAATCCCTAAAAGTAAACACTGCCGAAGTTCCGCCACCTACCGGATTTAAGTAATAATGGAATGTCGTTATTATTTCTGATTCATTTTGGAGCTTAGGGTCATCTTTTTCTTTTTTGCAAGAAAAAATCCAGACGGAGCAAACCAGCATCCATGATAATGGGACGATATAACGGCGAAACACGTATTGCAGTTTTTATTAAGGCTGCAAAAATATCTTATTTGCAACAATGTTGCAAATTGTTTTATTGCTAAAACAATTTAATTTACAATCCAGAAAGCACCGCTAAAAAGAAACAAGAAAGAATAACGTTAGTAGCCCTTCAAAAACATAGATAACTCATTACAAGTTAGAAATGAAGGTTTAAGAAGAAAGATAAAGAGTTTTCTTTATTTGATGATTAAGTATTTGGGGCTTTAATTTTTTCAGCATAATATTTTTTTATCCAAGAGCAGGCTTCTTCGTTATTATGCAAAAAAAGAGATTTCTTTTGGTCTTTAATCTCAAATAGATTTATAACTCTCTCTTTATCATAAGGTTGCGTATCAATATAAATAATAAAGGTAGTTAAATTGCTTTTGGCGGTATTTAGGCTATCAAAAGGGATATGTTGCATTCTTGATTGCATAAGTGATTCATAAGCAGCAATGTATTGTATGGCCTCTTTGGTAAAAGTTTTTTTTATTTCCCCTCTTTTGGTTGTTAATTCAATCCGATCGGTATAAAAAACCACATTTGTATTATTTATGCCAAACTTCATTAATAAATATCCACAAAGCATGAAGCCAAGCCCTAAACAGGCTACCATTATGCCATCAGAAAATTTCATACCATTAATTCCTCCGGTAAATGCACCTATAAGGCCAAACAAAATGATAATAATACTGAATACATTCAGTATTATAGTAACCAAGTTTAATCCACCTTTACCAGGATTAAATTGTGGCACTGTTATATTTTGAAAATTAGCCATTTTTTTAATAGTTATTGGGGTTTAGTTCAGAAAATCATCATAAAAAGAAGCAAAAAATAACGTTATCGTTTACGGTTAGAGAGAAAGTAACCATTATTTATTTTCGCTACTAAAATACAAAGATATTCAAAAATAGATATAAGGCAACTCATTGCGAATCAGGAACGGGGTATCAGTCCGTAAGAAAAAACGCTTAATGAAGTTGATTATGCTTAAAGTCCGTTAACGAAGCTATATCTTTCTGAGCCACAAGCAACTTTTGGTAATCAGAAAATAACACCATTGGGGACTATCCCTGCCGGTATTGAGCCAATTAGGTTTCCTTCTGGTGAATAGGTTTCCAACTTCCCTATCTGAACATAATCCATAGCGTTGGTAATGAACAGGTTATTGGTATTCGGTTGGATATTTAAACTATACCATTCTCCGCCGGTGTTTTGTATCAGGTATTGGGCAGGAAGAGTGGTATCCATGATACCCAAGCGATATAAATGTTTGTTAAAGAAATAGATATAGCTTTTGTCATTAGAGGTAGCTAAACATCTGGGGCGGGAAGATGCAGATTTTCCAAAGACAAATTTTTGGATAATTTGCTTAGTTTCCGGATTAATTACATACAAAATAGGGTTTTCTATTCCCCCGATGTCTCCTTCACAGAGCACCCAAATTCTGTTCAATTTATCCATTACGATTGAGGTTCCTCCGGTATTTAGCAAAATACTATCTTGAATGGTGTTAGTGAGTGTATCTAATAAGTAGATGTTCTTGCTATGTGGAGCAGTTATCCAGATAATATTTTGGTACAAAAGCATTTGTTCAGACCAGCCCGGAAAATAGATTTTTTGGGTTATTTTTTTCTCGTTTAAATCCAAAACAGAAATTGCATTATCCTTAAAATCACTTAGATACGCTTTTGAGTGTATTGGCAATAAATATCGCGGAGATTTTAGGCCGGAAATGGTGTAAACGGACTTAAATGTCTTGGTATCTATGATTTCTATTTTTCCGGAGTTATTAACTACTGTCCAAAGATAGTTACCTATCTTTTTGGCATCTTGCAAAACATCTCCGATAGGGCGGTTATTGGCGGGCTGAAAAATATCTTTGGTGGTCGTTTTTTGGGTAGAGTCATAATAGGAAATGGATGCATTTCCCCATCCAAAGTTTCCTTCATTGATGATAAATACAGCGTTTTGGGTAGGTGTTGGAAGTGGTGTGTCTGCTGGCTTCTCTGGAGGAGTGCAAGCCACAAAGAGGCCGATAAATATCCCTATAAAATAATAGGTTGTGCGAAAAGTCATATTATTAAGGTTATTCAGTTTTGGGTTTGTTGTCTTTGAGTTTAACTTTATTGGGATTTTTTTCTGGGTCTATAAAGTTAGCTTGTTCCATTCTCTCAAAGAGGGCTTGATTGGTAATTTTTCCTTTTAGGTATTGTTCTATCATTAGGCCGGCTATGGGTGCAGCCCACGCTCCGCCCCAAGTAGCGTTTTCTATGATTACGGCTATTGCTATTTTAGGTTTATCTTTAGGTGCAAAGGCGACAAAAACAGAGTGGTCGTCGCCATGTGGATTTTGAGCTGTTCCGGTTTTTCCGCAAATCGAGATACTATCTACACGAGCTAAATATCCTGTTCCTGCCAAAACGACCTGCTCCATTGCGTCAAAAACTACCGAAAAATAGGTGGAGTCAATCGGTAAATCAATTCGTTTAAATTGTATTGAATCATTGGAGGGAGTGCTGCTTACATAAAAACTTTTAAAAAAGTGGGGCTGAATATACCAGCCTTTATTAGCAATTGCGGCAACACAATTAGCCATTTGCAATGGAGTCATTTCTACTTCTCCCTGCCCAATAGAATTACTAACGATGGTCATTGCTCTCCAGCGATTTGCTTTGTACCATTTATCATAAAATTTTCGGCTGGGAAGCCTGCCAAAACTTTCACCGGGGATATCTACATTTAGTTTTTGCCCAACCCCGAAATATTTACTGTATTTATACCAAACATCATAAGCTTGGTTAAAGCTCCTGAATTTATTTGAGTTTAAAAAGTCCACGTAAGTTGCTGCGAAATAGGCGTTACAGGAATGTTGAATAGCGCCATTGAGGTCCAATGGGCTTGGGTGTAGGTGGCACTTGGGTCTGCCGCCATTCCGGTAAAAGCCGCCACCACAAGGGTAAACAGAATTTGGGGATAATGTGCCTTCTTGTAAAGCTATTAGCGCATTTATGATTTTAAATATTGACCCCGGGGGGTAGCGAGCCATCAACGGGCGGTCAAAAAGAGGTTTTAAAGTATCTGTATTTAGTTTTCTAAAGTTATTTACAACTTCGTAGCCGGTTAGTAGGTTAGGATCATAAGATGGTGCTGATACAAATGCTAAAATTTCGCCGGTTTCCGGCTCAATAGCCACGATACTGCCGCGCTTATTTTGCATTAACTTTTCTCCAGCTACCTGCAAGTCAATGTCTATACCAACTACAATATCTTCTCCTTTTTCCGGGATGGTGTCATGTTTACCATTCTCGAAAGTTCCTACCTGCCTACCAAAGACATCCATAAAAACTTTTCTGACCCCTTTTTTTCCCCGTAAATATTTTTCATAATAGCGTTCTAAGCCGGAAGTGCCGATTAAGTCGCCTTGTGTGTAGTAGTTTTCAAATAATTCTATATCTCGTTTGCTTACTTCACTGATGTAGCCTAAATAATTTGCACCTACGGGGTACAAATAATTACGGGCATTTCTAAGTACGGTATAAACGCCTCTGCATTGCCATAGATGTTCTTGAAGCGGAGCATATAAATCTGCGCTAATTTGTTTTTCTAACAAACTGGGTTTTAGCATAGAATATGCTTTTGCATATTCTATGCGTTTACGGATAGTTTCTCTACTTAAATGTAAATAGCGTTCAAAAATACTCGTGTCCGGAATGAATAGTTCTTTGGGAACAATCATTAGGTCGTATATCGGGGTATTTGTTACATAAACCCGATGCTTTCTATCATAAATAATTCCCCGTGAAGGTTCTAATACAATTCTTTTAACTACATTTCGTTCTGCATCACGGGCGTAATCAGGGCTTAGTAGTTGTAGATACCCTAAGCGCAAGATATAGATAAAAAAAACGAAGGCTATAATTCCCATAAAAACGAATTGTCGCTCTTTTAGGTCTTGCATAGCCATATATTAGCCATTAGGAGGGGGTATCCTGCAAAAATGGATTGCTACGATAAGCATCCTCTATAAGAGCTACTACTGAGGCAACCTCATTGGCTGTTGTCATAATGGAATCATTATGTAATAATGTATTTATTACGTTAGAAAATACCATTGCATGATTATTAGCAGAGCCGACATAATCTCCATAATTATTAGGTGGATTTGTAGGCGGCAATATTGGTGGGTCTATTTGGTGTATGTGGCAGTATTCTACTTCGTTCATATATTGCCCTCCAATTTTAACACTACCAAGTTCAGCCAAGATAGCCAAGCTACTCTCCCAGTTTTTATCCCATGTAGAAGTTGAATACGTTATATTAGCATAACCGCCTGATGGTAGGTCAAATAGTACTATTCCACTATCCTCAAATTCGGTTATACCTTGGTGGTTATGATTCCAGAATGTGCTATGACGCAACGTTAATGGGCCAAAAAGCCATTGTAAAATATCAACAAAATGGCTAAACTGAGTGTATAACGTTCCGCCGTCTAATTTACGTGTACCGTGCCATGAATCTGGCTTATAATAACGTGAATCTCTGTTCCAAAAACAGGTAGCTTGAACAGCATAAATTTTGCCAAATTTATTTTGTTCCAACAAAGTGCGTAACCATTGCGTTGGAGGGCTATAACGGTTCTGCATCACACAGAATACTTTACGGTCTAACTCTTTTGCTCGTTCAATAATATCTACACAGTCTTTATATTTTAATGCTAAAGGTTTTTCGCATAAAATATGCGCTCCCATAGCTAACCCTTTTATACATTGCTCATAATGAAGCCCGTTAGGTGTGCAAATACATAGAACATCAACCGAAATTCCTGCTGATATAAATTGATCAAAGTCTTGAAATACTGGAATACCAACAGGGAAAATGCGGTCAGAAGAAGGCTCGATAATAGCTACCAGCTCAGTCCCTGGTAATGTTTGGATGATAGAAGTATGCCTTCGACCGATATATCCGAACCCAAGAACAGCAAAACGAATTACCATAAATTATTCAAATAAGGCGCAAAGCTACCAAAAAAGAACAATAGGACGCTCAAAAAATCTGATTCTCTAAGAACTACAAACCATTTCGATTGTAGCTCAGAAAGTATGAAAGCTATAATTTCGTTGGTGGAGCATTATTGCTATCAGGGCATCATGGTTTTTTGGGGAAAAGAAAGTAGTGTTATGTTAATCGTAAATTAACGGATAAAGTCTTCTGAGTTTTTGCCTTGC